>CAZTOF010000846.1:0-1765 GCA_964615515.1 uncultured Gemmatimonadaceae bacterium | reverse complement strand
CCCATCATCGGCGAGGAGACCCACGACGAGGACGGCGCCTATCCGCCCACCGGCGAGCACGAGTTCCTGCCCGGCGTTTCGCACGTCTTCGACCGTCTTCACGAACATGCGCGGCTGGCCTGGAGGGATATCGCCGGTGGGCGGATAGGCGCCGTCCTCGTCGTGGGTCTCCTCGCCGATGATGGGCGGGTTGAAGACGCTGATGATGCGCATTCCCTCGTCGGGGTTCCGCGTGATCCGGTGGCGGTCGGTTGGACCGACGCAGTACAGAACGCCGGGCTCGAGAGGCCACCGCTCGCCAGTGCCGCGATCCTCGAGCACCCCGCGGCCGGAGCGCACGTAGTTCGCCTCCCAATGGTTCTTGTACCAGAGGTCGGAGTATTTTCCTGCGCTCGCTCTCGCCTCGGAGACGCTGAAGCCGACACCGTCGGACTTCGTGAGCAGGCGTACCGCGGATGCCTTGCCGTGGGAGATGGAAATGACTCGGCCCTGCGCCTCCAGTTGTTCCATGGTCCGAATGAGCATGCAATCGCCCTCCTATCGAAGCCGTAGCGTCTCCAGTGCCGCGCGCATCGCCGGTATCGTCCTCGCCGCGAATCGGTCCTGGTCCTGGAGCCTGATCAGCACGACCGACTCGCGGGCGCTGCCCGCGTACGCTTCCCCGACGACGGGATCGCCCGCCTCCGTCGCCTGCCAGCTCGCGCGCTCGAGCCGGACGTTGCCCGCCGCCGTCTCGCCGGTGTCGACGACTCTGAGGTTCGCCCGGGAACGCCCCAGTTCGTCGAGGAGGCTTCGGAGCCGGAACTCGTTCGCGTCGCTGCCCGACCGCCCGTCCTTCGAAGCGCGGGCAATCACGACCTGGAAGGTCGCGGCCGAGCGCAGATCCTCGTGGAGCCGGTGAAAGCCGTAGCTCGACCGATCCGGCGTGGAAGTGCGAGCGAGCAGAAGGAATCCGGGCGGTAGCGCGATGGAGAACGGGCCGAAGTCCTTCGAGCGTTCCAGTCGGGTCGGAGCCAATGCGTCGTGGGTGCCCAGCGCATCGCACTGTCCTCGACGACTCGCCGCACGGTTGAAGAGCTCCTGACCGGCGATCGGTTCGCCGCGGGCGACGCGCCGGGCAAGCTCTTCAAGGTCTGCTTCGCTGCCTTCCATCCTGAGCTGGGCGACGGCGCAGGTGCACCAGGCATGGCCTTGGAGACGGTTGTGCCCCCGCGACCCGCTCTGACGCACGCAGCCCGTGAGGTAGTGCTCCAGGAACTGCTCGACCACCTTGCTGTCGGCCCGGACCGGGCCGGCGGCGCCGAGCAGCGTCCAGACGATGACGGCGAGCGCGATGCCCGCGACGACACCGCGCCCCGAACCGAGTGAGACGACATCGTCCTTGCGTTTGAGCCAAGTCACGTGCGGGGCACCCCCGGGAGCGCGGGCATCCCGCACGCAATGGGCCGATCACCCATCGTCATTCAAGCGAGCGAGAAGCCCACGCTCCCGAGACACCGTTTCGCGGCGTCGTTCATGCCCGGTCGGTCCGAAACGCCCCCACGCCGGAGACGAGGCGTTCGAAGCGGCGTCGACCGCTCCCCCTGAACGGGGGCGACTACTCCTGCACGACGACGACATGGAACCTGCGCGGGCCGTGCGCGCCTTCGAGAATCACGAGCTCGACGTCGCCGGTCTTCGACGGGCCGCAGATGAGGTTGACGGTGCGCGGCATCGTGCCTCGTTCCTCGCGCAGCAGCGCCCAGGCGTCCTCGGGATGCGGGAC
>CAZTOF010000845.1:0-7196 GCA_964615515.1 uncultured Gemmatimonadaceae bacterium | reverse complement strand
CTCCCCGGCCGGGCCGCACCGCACCGCTCCAGCCACGCCCCCGCCACCACCTCCACCTGCGCGGCCAGGGGGGCCGTGCCGTCCACCTCCACCACGTCCGGCCCGAGCTGGTGGCGAAACCAGGTGCGTTGCCGCCTCGCGTACCGCCGGGTGGCGCGACGGGTGCGCCGGGCGGCCTCGTTCAGGGTGATGCGTCCTGCCAGATGGTCGGCCATCTCGCGGTACCCAACCCCATCCATGCCCGGGTCGTCCGGGCCGTACCCGGCACCGAGCAGCCCGGCCACCTCGTCGCGGAGCCCGGCCTCCACCATCCGGCGCACCCGGCGGTCGATCCGCTCGGCGAGCACGCCCTGCGGCAGGCGCAACCGGCACACCACGCCGTGAAGCGGATTTGCCTCGGTGGGATGGCGGACATACCAGAAGGAGAGCTTTTTGCCCGTCAGAAGGGTGACGGTAAGGGTTCGGATCATGCGCTGGTATCCCCCCATGCTTGACAGCGCAGCCACGCGTTCCGGGTCCAAAGCCCGCACCCAGCGCTCCAGTTCCTCACGCGGGAGGGCCGCCAACACCCGCTCCAGCGCCGCCCGCCGCTCCCCGTCCAGCGGCGGCTCGCGGAAGATCGGGTCGGTGAGCACGCGCAGGAAGAACCCGGTCCCGCCCACCAGGAGCGGCACCCGTCCCCGCGCCAGGATGTCCCGGATCCAGCGGCGGGCGTCCCGCCCGAACTCGCCGGCGCTGTAGCGCTCGCCGGGGTAGCGGATGTCGAGGCCGTGATGCGGCACGAGGGCCCGCTCATGGAAGGTCGCCTTGGCGGTGCCGATGTCCATGCCGCGGTACACCTGCCGCGAGTCCATCGAGACGATCTCGGCGCCCAGTTCCCGCGCGACGTGCAGCGACAGTGCGGTCTTCCCCGCCCCTGTGCACCCCACGATGGCGAGGAACTCGGGGCGGGACATGCCGGCGGCGGCGCTGCGGGCCCGGCTCTCCGATGAGGCGGACCGGGCTCGGCTCGTGCCGGGCTCGGCGGTCGCCGGCCGGACCGGGGCCGCCGCCGTCACGTACGCCCGAACTTCCTCCGCAGCTCGCCCAGCCCCAGGCGCACCACGGTGGGGCGGCCGTGGATGTCGTGGTAGGGAAGCTCGGTGGCGAAGAGCTGGTCGAAGAGCTCGTGCATCTCCTCCTGCGCGAGCTTCTGGCCGGCCCGGATCGCCCCCTTGCAGGCGAAGCTCATGGCCACGCGCTCGTTCTGGTTCCGGGCCGAGCGCATGAGGTCCGAGCCGTGCAGCAGCTCGTGAATCATTTCACGAATGCACTGTTCGGCGTCGAAGTAGCGGTGCGGACCGGGCACCGACTGCACGAGGATCGCGTCGCGGCCGAAGGGCGAAAACTCGAATCCCAGCCGGGCCAGGGGCAGCCAGACGGACTCGATGAGTTCCAGTTCGGGCCGGGTGAGGCGGATGGTGAACGGGAATAGGAGCCGCTGGCCCTCTTCGCCGGCGTCCTCGAAGCCGGCGACGATCCGCTCGTAGAGGATGCGCTCGTGGGCCGCGTGCTGGTCCAGGATGATCACCCCGTCGCGCGTCTCCGCCAGAATGAAGCTGTTGTGGATCTGGAGAAGCGCCGGCGTGGGCGCTCGGGGCATGTACACCTCTTCCGATGCCGCGTCGTCGTCGGCCGGCCCGGTTCGCGGCCTGAAGAGATGCACCTGCACATCGTCGCCTGACTCTTCGTCCGCGGCCGCCTTTCCGGCCGCCTCCGGAGCCTCCCGCACCACCTGCAGCTGCCGTGGCTCTCCCCACGTCGCGGCCGACTCGATCCCCTCCAGCGTCTCCCGCACCGACGCCTCGGCGAATTCCTCCACTTGGCCCCGCCTCCGGAAGCGCACCTCCGCCTTGCCCGGGTGCACGTTCACGTCCACCTCGCCGCGCGGGACGGTCAGGAAGAGGAACAGCCAGGGACGCGCGTTGCCGGCGACGGTGGTGTGATAGCCCCGATCGGCCGCCGCAAGGATCCCGGCGTCCCGGAAGGGGCGACCGTTTATGAAGAGGTGCGCGCGCCGGAACCCCGGCCGGGCCCGGTCGGGGCGCTGCACGGCGCCGGTCAGGCGCAGCCCGCCGCGCTGGGTGGCCAGGGGGATGAGCCCGGCCCCGTCCGCGTCCTTCCAGATCGTCGCGATGCGCTCCGGAAGCTCCCGTCCCGCCGAAAGATCGAAGACGGCCCGCCCGTTCGACTTGAAGACGAAGCGTGTTTCGAGGTTGGCCAGGGCGAGGGAATGCAGCACCTCGGAGACGGCCCGCGTCTCGACGCCGGCGGCGCGCAGGAAGCGGGCGCGCACCGGGGTGTTGAGGAAGAGGTTGCGTACGTCCACTGTCGTTCCCCTGCGCCGGGTCGCGTCCTCGATCCCCTGGATCCGTCCGGCAAGCACGCGCAGTCGGCTTCCCGTCTCCTCGCCCGCGGCGGCCGTCTCGATGACCAGGCGCGACACGGCGGCGATCGAGGGCAGCGCCTCGCCGCGGAAACCGAGGGTGTGGATCTCGCGGAGGTCCTCGGGCCGCCGGATCTTGCTGGTCGCGTGCCGGTCCAGGCAGACGAGCAGGTCCTCGCGGATCATGCCGCAGCCGTCGTCGGCGACCCGGATGCGGCCCTTGCCGCCCCGTTCGATCGACACGCGCACCGTGGACGCGCCCGCGTCCAGCGCGTTCTCCACCAGCTCCTTGACGACCGAGGCCGGGCGCTCGACGACCTCGCCGGCCGCGATCTGGTTGGCGACGTGGTCCGGCAGGACCCGAATGCGCGGGCGGGGCCCGGCGGGCCGCGTCCTCATCGTGGGGGGCCGCGCTCCTGCGGGTGTGCGCCGGGCCTGTCACCCTCCGCGCGGCGGGGCTCCTTCCCCTGCAGACCGTAGAAGCGCGCGGTGTTCCCCCAGGTGTCGTCAGCCACCCGGTCGAGCGATTCGCCGCGGATGCGGGCCAGCGCCCGGGCGACGTGGGGCACGAAGGCGGGCTCGTTGCGGCGCCCCCGCCTCGGCACCGGCGCCAGGTAGGGGGCGTCGGTCTCGACCATGTAGCGGTCCGGTCGGACTTCCCGGGCCGGCGCCGGGTCGAAGCTCTTGAAGGTCGCGATCCCGGTGAAGGAGACGAACCAGCCGGCATCCATGGCCAGCGCGAGCAACTCCCGCGAACCCGTGAAGCAGTGGAGCACCCCCCTCACCCGTCCCGCGCTCTCCCGGATCACGGCCGCGGTGTCGGCCTCGGCCGCTCGCGAATGGACGACCACCGGAAGCCCCAGTTCGGCCGCCAGCCCGACGTGGGCCGCGAAGCTGCGGCGCTGGGCGTCGCGGGGCGCGTTGTCGTAGTGGTAGTCCAGCCCGGTCTCGCCGATGGCGGCGCAGCGGGGGTGCGCGGCCAGGTCCCGCACGGCGCCCGGATCGGTGCTCGCCGCGGAGCCGTTCACCGCGTGGGGGTGGATTCCGGCCGTGCACCAGACGTCGTCGTGGCCGCGGGCGAGTTCGAGGGCGGCCCGGGCGTCGGCGGCGTCCGAGGCTATGGTCACGATGCGGCGAACTCCCGCTTCGCGCGCCCTCTCGAGCACGGCGGCCCGGTCCGCGCGGAAGGCACGGTCGGTGAGGTGGCAGTGGGAGTCCGCGAACCTCACACCGCGGCGGCCCTCCGTGCGGCCCTCTTCCTCTCCTTCTCGCGTGGATCCGCGGTGCCGTAGCGCTTCTGGATCTCGAGCAGCGCCGGCGAGGCGATGAAGATCGAGGAATAGGTGCCGATAAGCACGCCCAGGATGAGCACCATCGTGAAGGGGCGGATGACCGCGCCTCCGAGAACGAGCAGGGACATCAGCACGGCCAGCGTCGTCCCGGAGGTGAGCACCGTGCGCGGCAGCGTCTCGTTGATCGAGCGGTTGACCAGGCGGTACGGATCCTCGCGCCGCCCGCCGCGGCTGTTCAGGTTCTCCCGGATGCGGTCGAAGACGACGATGGTGTCGTTCAGGGAGTAGCCCAGGATCGTCAGGATCGCCGCCACCGTGGGGAGCGAGATCTCGACCCGGAAGAGCGCGAGCAGTCCCAGCGTGACGAGTACGTCGTGCGCGGTGGCGATGATCGCGGCGACGCCGAAGCGGACCTCGAAGCGGAGCGCGATGTAGATCAGGGTCAGCGCGAAGGAGAACAGCACCGCCATGACCGCCTGACCCTCCAGTTCGTCGCCGATCTTCTTACCCACCGACTCCCGGCGCACGATCTCGAAGGCGTCGCTGCCGTAGGTGGCCGCCACCTGCGCGGCGATGCCGGCGGCCACCTCGTCGAGATCGGATCCCTCGTCGATCGGCGCGCGCACGACGAACTCGTTCTCGCCGCCGAAGCGGGTGATCGGGGGCGCGTCCACTCCGCCCAGCGCCTGGCGCAGCTCGCTGTCGCTGGTCACCTGGTCGAAGCGCACCTGGACCAGCACGCCGCCGGTGAAGTCCACGCCGTAATTCTGCCACGTCCCGGTGCGGACCAGGTTGAGCCCCACGCCCACAACCCCCAGGGCCAGGACGGCACCCGATATGACGTACGCCTTCCGGCGCAGTCTGATGAATTCGAACTTCGACTTATGAAAGAGCCACATGGCGTATCCGTCGTCTCTGAGAGTCCCCGGGCTGCTAGACGCTGATGGGATCCGAACCGCGCTTCCGTGAGAGGTACATCAGGAAGAGGGTGCGGGTCACGTACAGTGCGGAGAAGAAGGAGGCCACGATCCCGATGCAGAGCGTGACCGCGAAGCCGCGGACCGGCCCCGTGCCGAACTGGAAGAGGATCAGGCCGGTGATGAGCGTGGTGATGTTGGCGTCGACGATGGCGGAGAACGCGTTGCTGAAGCCCTCCTCGACGGCCGTGCGGGGCGCGCGCCGGGCTTCGAGTTCCTCCCGTACCCGCTCGAAGATGAGGACGTTCGCGTCCACGGCCATCCCGATCGAGAGGATCAACCCCGCGATCCCCGGCAGCGTCAGGGTGGCGTTGAGGGTGGCCAGACCGCCGAGCACGAGGAGCAGGTAGATCGCGAGCGCGAGGATCGCGAGCGCGCCCGCGGCCCGGTAGTAGAAGATCATGATCCCCACGACCAGGATGAGGCCCACCAGGCCCGCGATCCGGCCCTGGTCGATCGAGTCCTGGCCCAGCGAGGGTCCCACGGTGCGCTCCTCCATGATCCTGAGCGGCGCGGGCAGGGCGCCGGCCCGGAGCACCAGGGCGAGGTCGTTGGCCTCGGACATCTGCGCCCTGCCCAGGTCGATCGATCCGCGCGAGCGGATCTCGTCCCGCACCACGGGAGCGCTGACCACGTCGCCGTCCAGCACGATGGCGATGCGCTCGTCGATGGCGTCGCGGGTGACCTGCTGGAATGCGCGGCCGCCCCGGCGGTTGAGCTCGAAGAGCACCTGGGGCTGGTTGAACTGCTGGTCGCGGCCTGCGGTCGCGTCCTGAAGCTGGTCGCCGGTGAGGAAGGCGTCCTCCTCGAGCACGAAGAGTTCGCGGTAGAAGCGGCCGGCCCGCGGCAGAGAATCGATACCCCACTGCAGGCTGACATCCCGCGGCAACGCCCGCTGGAACTCCGGGAGGGCCATGTAGGTCGCCGCGTTCTCCACCTGTGCGGCGTCCACATAGTAGCTGACCTGCCTCTGCTTGGCGTCCGTATCGCCCCGGTTGAGCAGCTCGGTGAAGGGGCGCAGACCTCCTTCCGCTTCCGCGGACGCCTCCGTCGTGTCGCCGGCCGGTTCCGCTTCGGCCACATCGGCGGCCGCGGTGTCCACCGCCTGCGCGGTGTCGCCCGGATCGGCAAAGAGCAGGTCCTCGATCGAGGGCTGGTCGGGATCCAGCAGATCGGTTTCGGCGCCCGCGCCCAGCTTCCGGACCGAGTCCTCGCCGAGGACCGCGACCACGGCCCGGTCGATCCGCGGCAGCGCCTGGTCGACATCGGTGGTCGGCAGGACCAGCTTCCACTCGAGGAACGCCTGCCGGTTGATGATCTCCTTGGCCCGCTCCTCGTCGTCCAGCCCGGCGAGCTCCACGATGATGCGGTCGGCGCCGCTCTTCTGAATCAGCGGCTCCTCCACGCCGAAGGCGTCGATCCGCAGGCGCAGGACCTTGAGCGCCTGTTCGGTCAGGGCCTCACGGCGTTCGGCGGTGAGGTTCCCCTCCGGGTCGTCGATCTCCAGGACCAGATGCATCCCGCCCTGGAGGTCGAGGCCCTGCTTGAGTCCCCTCGTTGCGAGGTAGTACGCGGAAACCCCGATCACCGCGAGAATGACGATGATCCGGCCCCGGAATGATTTGAGCATGGTGCGTTCCTGACCCCTTCTTCGATCCCTCGGCGCTATTCACGGTGACGGCTGGCGGCCCGCGGCGAACCCCCGCGGATGCATTCACCGGCCGGATGCAGCGGGCATACGTCTCGAACCGCTAGGAACTTCGCCCCGGGGGGGAACGGGTGTCAATCAGGATCGGGGCGACGCTCGACCCGGGCGGGCGTCAGGACGGTGGGACCGTGATCGGCCGAGTTGTCCTGAGCATCCTCCGCGAACCGCGTCCAGTTTTCGAAAACGGGGAACGGAGAGGGCATGTGGCCCGCGCTGTCCCACAGCGCGAAGAGGATTCCGTCCTTCTTGTGGTAGTCCCTCACCAGGACGACCAGCCCCGACGGGTCGATGCGATCCTCGCGCTCCTCCGGGAGAGTGCGCTCGACGTTCGGGTTGCGCCAATCGAACCGGTAGACCGGCTCGCCGTGCGCCTTCTCGAGCCAGTAGAAGTCCTGCCAGACCCTCCAGTCGTCGACGGTATTCCCGCCTTCGGCATACTGCGCCCGAAGACTCAGTCCGTCGTTGAAGTCGATGACGATCGAACTTCGGGTCTCGGCGTTGCGCGAGGGATCGGACTGGAGGAATACCCGGCCGGAGAGGTGGGCCTTGATATGAGCGGCATCCTGTGGGTTCACCAGCTGCCAGGAGAAAAGTTCCACGTTCAACGGGTTGTCGCACGAGGACAGGGAGACCGGGAGAACGAGCGTGGCGGATGCGAGGATGCGTCGCATGGGAATACCCTCCGTAAAGTGCCGGGGCCAAGCGGAGCGGGCAGACCGTTCGTCGTCACGAGCGATCTGTGCCGACCCCGGATGGCCAGCTGCATGTTGCCTTGCCAGTACAAGCTAGACGGG
>CAZTOF010000844.1:0-1918 GCA_964615515.1 uncultured Gemmatimonadaceae bacterium | reverse complement strand
GGGCCGCCCCGGCGCCCGTGAAGACCCCTACCGCTCCCACTCCTTCGGGCCGGGGATGCCGCTGCTCCGCAGCAAGACCCGTTCCGGCCGGTCGGCCCAAGGGGCGCGCCATCCGTCCCAGAACGCGCGTATCGGGTCGCTCTTCCCCTCGCGCGCGATCGTCATCGCCTTGTCCGATTCTCCGTCGAGGGTCACCGACCCGCCCGGCCCGGACAGCGTGATGCTCGCCATGCCGGACGTTCAGGTTGTGACCCAGTTCACGGGCAACGACCAGGTTGCGGGGGACCGAAAAGCTGCTCTTGTGGTTGAGCCACGCGACCCCGGCCGCGACGACGACGTTCCCACTCATCTGCCCTTGGAAATACCCGTCACCCCCATCCGCGCGCCGGATCACGTCGGTCCGCCGGAGAAGGTCGAAGGCGCCGTTCGATGAGGATTCGACGGCCTCGTACGCAGTCACTTCGAAACCGTCGAAGGAGGTCGTAGGTCGCGTGGAGCCGGCTGTACTCCTCCTTGTTTCCTCCATCTTCTCGGCGTACCCGATGATCGCGGAGTCGGGATCACTTGTCCAAAGGAACGGGATCACGGTCAGGTCGAAGGTGGGCAGGTCGTACACCGTGTACTCCATGCGGCCGTCTTCGGGAATTCGGGCCGCTCGCGGTAATCCCGACGCTGGCGTCTCCCACTGGTCACTCCCACCAGCCGCAGGGTGTCGCCGGACAACCTCGATGCTCGCCGCCCCCCGGAGAAGGTGATGTTGGCCACCGAACCGGCCCACCCCTCCTGAACCGGAACCGTGAACGCGAAGTGGGAGGACTTGCCGGGGGCATCGGCGACCTCGGCCAAGCCGAAGCTGAGGGAGATGACTTCCGCCCCGTTTCGGTCTGTCGCAGTCAACGAATAGGCACCGGACGCGGCCGGCAGTCCCGGCCACGCCTCCATGACGGTAACCGTTCGGTCAAGCCGTGGGATGTGTTGGGCGGAATGGTGGGGTGGCGGCTGCTCAGCGGTTGAGGATGCGCTTCCAGTGCTTGGCCAGGGGACGGAGCCATATGGTCCTTGGCGGGCTTGCCGTACTGCTTGGCGGTGTCGTATCGCCTGCGCCCCTTGGTGGTTCCGACGCGGATCCAGCCGGAGGCCCTGTAGACGCCGCCGGTGAAGCGGGGGACTTCGACGAAGGTCTCGACGAGGACGGGGGTGGTGTTGTAGCGGCGGGTCCAGTCGCGGGGCAGGCGGCGGCGGACGATGGCGAGGATGTGGGATCCGAGATTGGGGATGCGGATCCATGGCAGGATGAGGAACCGGGGGTTGTCGATGACCAGCGGGAGGTTCTTCCTGCGAAGCGCCGAAGTCCATCCGATGAAGCGGTCTCGTGGGGCGAGCGCCCATGCGGCGGTGCTGAAGCCGAGCATGGCGAGGGGCAGGCCGTCGCGGTCGTGGACGGCGTAGCGCATCTGCGCGCCGACGAGAGTCTTGTAGCCGAGATAGTGGTGGCGGGCGACGAACTCGTTCCAGAGCCTGCCCTGCCGCGTGCCGCCGGCGACGGTGCGGACATCCAGCGGCCGGACCTCGTCCAGCGTCGTGGGCGGCGGGAGGAGGGGCGGTTCGGTGCCGGGTCCGAAGACGATGGGTCCGGGCCGGTTCTGCTTCCACATCGGTGGCGGCAGGACGATGAGGCCGTCCCTGTGCATGGCGAGCATGGTGACGCGCGCCATCATGTCCTTGAGCCCGCCGTCGGGCTTGAACCAGCCGATGCGCCGGCAGAACTCCTTCGACAGGGCGTGGCGGTTGAGGGCGGGCGGCCCGGCGATCAGCCTGCGCAGCAGCGCCATCTCCCCTTCGGTGAAGTCGCGCCCGTGGTAGCGGCACTCGATGCGGCCGCTCATGCGTGAGCCGTCATCCCGCTCCCGCGTTCGGC
>CAZTOF010000843.1:0-1870 GCA_964615515.1 uncultured Gemmatimonadaceae bacterium | reverse complement strand
CCTCCCGCACTCCCCGCCCGGCCACCGCCCCGGCGAATGCACGCGCGGGACCTTTCACGACATCGGCCCGCAGGACCTCGACTTCGCGGACGACCCGGCCCGGCAGGATGGTATTCAGCCCCCGCGCGATGGTCTCGGCTTCGGGGAGTTCGGGCACCGCCCTAGGAGGCTGCGGATGAACCAGCCCGAGCGCCGAGCGCGGCGATGTGCCGGGCTGGCAAGGCGCGACGAGAGGGGTTACCCACGGGCTAGTCCAGGGTGACGGCGGTGCCGCTCGTCGTCACCATGAGCATCCCGTTCTGCGCGCCGAGCACCTCGTAGTCCAGGTCGACCCCGACGATCGCGTCGGCGCCCCGGGCCCTGGCCTCGTTGGCCATCTCGCGCAGCGCCTCCTCGCGGGCCTCGCGCAGGCTGTTCTCGTACGCCTTCGCGCGGCCGCCCACGAAGTCGCGGATTCCCGCCACGAAGTCCCTGAACACGTTCGCTCCCATGATCGCCTCGCCGGTCACGACGCCGAGGTATTCCCGGACGCTGCGGCCTTCGAGGTTCGGTGTGGTGGTGATTACCATGATGGCTCGGTCTCCTTGGTTCGGGCGATTGCAAAATCGATTCAACCAATCGAATATAATCCCGGGCACGGACAGGAGGCGCCGAGCCACCGGATGTCGCCTGCCGCCGCGCGCTCGGAGAATAGCCGTTCCCAGCAATCCCTACGGGAGGAAGCAGATGATGAGGTTCCCCGTGGTTTCCGCCGCTGTGTCGGTTGTTCTCGCGCCGACCCTGGTCGCTTGTAGTAGCACGGAACCGCCCGCAGACTCTCCTCTCACGGGCGAGTGGGTTTCCGAGAACGACCCTTGGGTCCAGAGCCTGGCTTTGGATCTGTCGGAGGGCGGCGCCGGCGAGGTATCCGGGTCCTTCACCACCAGCCTTGGCGCGTGGAGGCTGCAGGGTATGGTGGAAGGGGCGTACGCCCACCCCGAAGTACGGCTCACATTGAAGCACCAACCTCTTCTGGTGTATGGCCGCTATACGGGTCAGCGGGTGGACCACAACGTTCGCTGTGGGCGGTGTGGTGGAAGCACACCTGGATCCCCAGGTGTACCTCCGATTCGATATGAGCTATCTGATCATCCGGTTTGGGAATGCCAGCGCCTACCGTGCGCCGCAGCGTTCCAGCACCTCCAGGTATCCTCTATGGAGTATTGGCATCGGAATCCGTCACTAACCCGTTGCGCCCGGGTATGGCGTCGGGCGAGGTGGGCCGCCATGGTCATGGCGGTCGCCGAGCGACACCGGCAGCATGGTTCGCGGTCTCCCTGCAATCGGGATGCGTTGACCATGGAGCGGACCCCGTCGAATTCGGAGATCGTTTTGAGGGTGACGTGACGCCCTGCTCGGCTCCGTCAGTGACGACCAGGTGCGTGACGGCCCCCGTGGTCTCTGGGTCACCGTGTTGGATCGCCGGGCTTCGGAGGTGACCATCGGGACGCCAGGCGGGACCCTGATCCGGCGTGTCGGGCGGGAAGGTGAAGGGCCTGGCGAGTTCACCGGCCCCCACGACCTCGTCCTTTTCGAAGACAGGTTCTACGTGGCCGACGAACGGCGGTTCACATCGTTCACCCTTGACGGAGGTGATGTGATGGGAACCGCTTCGGTGGCCGACACCTAATGGGAGTTCGGAAGTAGGCCCCGCCGCTCCTCCTCGCGCCAGCCGATGTCGCGCCGAAAACACTTGCCCTCGAAGGCGATCGCCTCCGCCGCGGCGCGGCTCGCCTCACGCGCACCGCCGAAGTGCTCGCCGACCGCCGTCACCGCCACCACCCGCCCCCCCGAGGTCACCAGACGGCCCGAG
This sequence comes from uncultured Gemmatimonadaceae bacterium, assembly GCA_964615515.1. GTDB lineage: Bacteria > Gemmatimonadota > Gemmatimonadetes > Longimicrobiales > Gaopeijiaceae > Bin94. The sequence goes on along the minus strand of CAZTOF010000843.1, from coordinate 18 downwards.
TCCAGCGCTGTCCCGGCG
>CAZTOF010000842.1:0-3034 GCA_964615515.1 uncultured Gemmatimonadaceae bacterium | reverse complement strand
CACCCAGTCCGCCGCCCGGATCACGTCCAGGTCGTGCTCGACCACCACCAGCGTGTTCCCGGCCCGCACCAGCTTGCCGAGCACCCGGTTCAGGACGGCCACGTCGTCGCCCGAAAGCCCGGTCGTGGGTTCGTCCAGGATGTACACCTTGCGCGCTCCCTTGCGGGCCGCCGCACCGACCAGTTCGCGGGCGATCTTGAGGCGCTGCGCCTCGCCGCCCGAGAGATGCGTGGCCGGCTGGCCCAGGCGGAGGTAGCCGAGGCCGACCTGCTGCAGGTGCCAGAGCGCCTGGCCCAGCTTCGGTTCCCGCACGAAGAAGCGCATCGCGCGGTCCACGGTGAAGTCGAGCACCTGGCTCACGTCGTGGCCGCGCACCTTCACTTCGAGTATCTCGGGGCGGTAGCGCTTCCCGCCGCACACCACGCAGGGAATGTGGATGTCCGCCATGAACACCATCTCGACGCGCACGAAACCCGCCCCCGCACACTCCTCGCAGCGCCCGCCCCCCTTCACGTTGAAGGAGAAGCTGCCCGCTGCGAGGCCCGCGGCCCGGGCGGCGCGCTCGCCGGCGAAGATGCGGCGGATCTCGCCCCACGCCTTCACGTAGGTGACCGGGTTGGAGCGGGGCGTGCGCCCGATGGGGTTCTGGTCGACCAGCACCACGTCCTCGAGGTGTTCGAGCCCGAGCAGCGCGGTGTACGCGCCGACCGCCTCGCCCAGGTGCTCCCTGGCCGAGGTGCGCCCACCCCTGAGTTCGCGTTCCAGGGCGCGGAAGAGGACGTCGTTGACAAGCGTCGACTTGCCCGAGCCCGAGACGCCGGTCACCACCGTCATCGCGCCGATGGGGAACTCGGCTTCCACATCGCGCACGTTGTGCAGAGTGGCGCCTTCGACGCGCAGTCGCGCCCCATCCACCGGACGGCGCCATTTCGGGGGCCAGTCGCCCCTTTCGGCCGTCCGGGACAGATTCCTGGACAGATACTGGCCGGTATTTGTCACGGAATCTGTCAAGACGGTTGGAGAGCCCTCGAAAACGACCTCTCCGCCCCGGTCGCCCGAACCGGGGCCCAGTTCCACGACATGGTCGGCGGAGAGGATCGCGGGCGCGGCGTGTTCGACCACGACGACCGTGTTGCCCCCGTCGCGCAGGCGCTTGAGCAGTGCCAGCAGGGCGTCGATGTCCTGCGGGTGCAGCCCGATGGAGGGCTCGTCGAGGACGTAGAGGGTGTCCACCAGGCGCGAGCCCAGGGAGTTCGCGAGGGAGATGCGCTGGGCCTCGCCGCCCGACAGGGTGCGCATCTGGCGGCCGAGGGTCAGGTAGCCGAGCCCCACATCGACCAGGAAGCCCACCCGCGCGGTGAGTTCGCGGAGAATCGTCGCCGCGATGGCGGCTTCCATGGGGCGCAGCTCCAGCCGGGACATCCACAGGGGCAGTCTGTCGATGGGCAGGTCGCCGACCGCTCCGATATCCAGCCCCCCCACCGTGACGTGGCCCGCCTCCGGCCTCAGCCGCGAACCACCGCAGGCGCGGCACGGCAGGGGTCGCTGGTACTGCCGCAGGAAGATGCGGATGTACTGCCTGTAGCGTTTGCGCTCCTTCGAGGTGAGGAAGTCCAGCACGCCGCGGAAGGATCCCCTGCCGTAGAGCACCGCCTGCCGGAACGAATCGGGAAGCGTGTCCCAGGGATCGAACCAGGAGACGCGCTCGCGCTTCGCGAAGCGGTACAGCGCGTCGCGCTCGCGGTCGTAGCGGGGCTTGGCCCAGGGGTCCACGGCGCCCTGCTCCAGCGAGAGACTCCCGTCGGGGACGATCAGCGCCGGGTCGTATTCCAGGGTCGCGCCGAATCCGGTGCACGCCGGGCAGCTTCCGTAGGGATTGTTGAAGGAGAAGAGTTTGGGCTCCGGCTCCAGAAAGGTCGTCCCCGGGTGCCGCGGACAGCGGAACGCCTCCGAAAACCGGAGCGTCTCCGGGCTTGCGGGACCTGCCGGGACGACCATTGCTTCGCCCTCCCCTTCCCTGAAGCAGGTGGCCAGCGAATCGGCCAGACGGTCTCTCCAGCCCTGGTCCGGTTCCGTCACCACCTTGACCCGGTCCACCACGACCAGCACCTCGCGGCTGGCGGCCAGGTCCGGGACCGACACCCCCGGTTCGGCCTCCGGCGCCAGCAGATCGGTGAGCTCCGCGGGATTCCCGTCGGCCAGCACCCTCGCGAAGCCCAGCGACCGCAGGTTCTCGGCCACGAGCCGGTGTGACACCCGGCCGCTCCGGGAGAGAGGGAAGGCGATCATCACCCTTGTGCCGGGGGGGAGGGCCGCAACCGAGTCGGTGGCGGCGGAGACGGTGTCCGGGCGCACCTCTGCGCCGCACTCGGGGCAGTGGGTCCGGCCGACGCGCGCGAAGAGCAGGCGGAGGAAGTCGTACACCTCGGTCGCGGTGCCCACGGTGGAGCGGCTGGAGGTGGTCGGGTTGCGCTGCTCGATCGCCACCGCGGGGGCGAGTCCCTCGATCCGGTCGACGTCCGGCTTCTCGAGGCGGTCCAGGAACTGCTTGGCGTAGGTCGAGAGGGCTTCCACGTAGCGGCGCTGCCCGGCCGCGAAGAGGGTGTCGAGGGCCAGGGAGGACTTGCCTGAACCCGAAGGGCCGGTGATGACCGTAAGCGCGTTCCGCGGGAGGTCCAGGTCGATGTCCTTCAGGTTGTGCTGGCGGGCACCCCTGATCCGGATGTGATCGTCCATGAACTCCTGGCAGTCCGTGGTGGCGCCTTCCCGGCGGCGCGGGCATATCGGCGTCCGGCGACATTGGCCTCGGTTGCCGGGAGCCCGTGGGCTCGTGGTTGCCCGAACGCCCGACTTGCCCGACCGTGAACCGGCCGCCCTGCCGCTCCGGAGCGGCCGCGGTCTCCGAAAATCTACCAGCACAACCCGCTACAGGAATGGACATCTACCCCCGCACCGACTATCGCGCCCTCGACCGCTACCTCCCCGACCGGTCCCCCATCGCCGCCGACCTGAGCGACAACCGCAACCTCTGGGG
>CAZTOF010000841.1:0-10230 GCA_964615515.1 uncultured Gemmatimonadaceae bacterium | reverse complement strand
GCCGAACGCCGGGAGGGGTTTGTCCGCGGGCTCGTCCTTCCAGCGCTCCAGGAGCCCGCGGACAAACCCCTCCCGGCGTTCGGCCGGCGATGCATCCGGCCCGGACCGCGGAGCCGCCCCGCTCACGCTGTAAACTCCAGTTTCCAAAATGTCATGTTTACCATACTTTCTATCGTTTCGTGGCTCCGTTCCGCTTTGCGTTGCTCCCTGGACGAATAGCGGCGCTGTTCGCCATGCCGGCCCGGCGCCTCCCCACTACTCGGCGCTCGCGCGGGTTCGTGCACGGACCGCCAGGAGTTCGCCGCCGGTCGGCGGGGGCGGCAGTAAACATATGTTGTACGGCCATTACCTGTCGCCCGGCAGCCCGCGCACGCACCCGCCCGGCTCCGGCCGGATCGCATCCGGGGGCTGTCCGGCCTGCCCGCATACCGCATTGTCCCGGCCACCGCCACTTCGCCGCGGCGGCGCGGGGGATGCATTATACGGGTTGCAATCATCCGCCGACACACACCGCGAAGGGGGCATCATGACCATGGCAGGCCGGCGAAGGGCGGCCAGGGTTCGCGTGGGGCGCCTGAGGAAGGGACGATTCACGACCCGTGGCGACAGCGTCGCGGTCGAGGAGCCGCTGGAGGTGCGCCTCGAGGTCCCCGGCCCGGGCGCCGTGCGCGAACATCCCGTGTCGGTCACGATGCGGACGCCGGGCGACGACTTCGAACTCGCCGCCGGGTTTCTCGTCACCGAGGGCGTGGTCAGCGACCCCGCGGCGTTGAGCGGCGTGAGGTATTGCCGTTCGGTGGAGCCCCAGGAGTACAACGTGGTGACCGCGTCGCTCAGCGACCCCGCGGCGTTCGACGCTTCCAGCCTCGCCCGCAACTTCTACGTCACCTCCTCCTGCGGGGTGTGCGGCAAGGCGTCGCTGGAGGCGGTGGAGGTCATGGGGTGCCGGCCCGTCGCGGAGGGTACCCTCTCCGTCGGCGAGGCGGAGGTGCGGGCGCTGCCCGGGAAGCTGCGCGAGGCTCAGCGGATCTTCGACCGGACCGGCGGGATCCACGCGGCGGGGCTCTTCGACGCCTCCGGCCGGATCACCGTCGTGCGCGAAGACGTGGGGCGCCACAACGCGGTGGACAAGGTGGTCGGGGTCCTCGTGCTGTCGCGGGCGCTGCCGCGCCCGGACCTCGGACTGGTCGTCTCGGGCCGGTCGTCCTTCGAGATCCTGCAGAAGGCCGCCATGGCGGGGTTTCCGATGGTGGTCGCGGTGGGAGCGCCTTCCAGCCTCGCCGTGGACTTCGCCCGCCGCTTCAACATGACCCTGGTCGGATTTGCAAACCGGGGCGGCTGGAACGTCTACTCCGGGGGCGAGCGGATCACCGGCCTGCCGCGGGCCGGCACCGGCTCGGGGAGTGGCGGCGGATGAGCCTGCTCGGAGCCATCCTGGCCGGGGGCGGCAGCCGCCGCTTCGGCTCGCCCAAGACGCTTGCGCGCCTGCACGGCAAGCCGCTGTGGAAGGTGGCCGCGGAACGGTTGGCGCCGGTTTGCGACGAAGTGGTGGCGGTCGTCAACCACCCCGGCGTGGCGCAGGCGGTGGAGCTGGAGACGCTGCCCGACCGGCGAGCCCTTCTGGGTCCGCTGGGCGGAATCGATGCGGCGCTCGCCCGTGCGCGCCGGGGGGGCCACGCGGGGGCGCTGGTGCTCGCGGTCGACATGCCCTGGGTGGAGACGGCGGCGCTCCGGTGCCTGGCCGATGCGTGGCGGGAGCACAGACGTGTCTGCCTGCCCCGCGCGGGGCCGCCGTTCGGTTTCCACCCCCTGTGCGGGGTCTACCCGAACACGACCCTCGGGCCCCTTGTCCGGGCGCTGGCCGCGAGGAGCCTCGAGACCGGAGCGTTCGCGCACTCGCTGGACCCGCTGGTGGTGGACACGGGGCTTGCCGCCAGCGCGTTTCGCGGCGTCAACCGGCCCAGGGACCTGCCGCCTCCCGCATTCGCCGTCATCGGCAACAAGAAGTCGGGGAAGACGACGCTCGCCGTCGCGGTCATCGCCGAACTGGCGCGGCGCGGCCGCCGCGTCATGTCGGCGAAGCACGGCCACCACTTCCGCCTCGACGCCCCCGGCTCCGATTCCTGGCGCCACCGGCAAGAGGGCCGCGCCGGGCGCGTTCTGTTGGCCGGGCCCGACGAGTTCGCGCTCATGGGCGACTGGGGCCCGGGGGGCGAGCCGCCGCTCGACCTCCTCCTGACCCGCCACCTTGCCGAAGCCGAGATCGTGGTGGCGGAGGGGTTTCGGCGGGCCGCGCTCCCCAAGGTCGAGATCTACCGTGCCGCCGTCCAGCCGGAGCCCGTGCTGGAGCCCGAGCTGGCAAGGGAGGCGGGCGCCCTCGCTGTCGTGACGGATCGCCCCGGGCTCCCATGGTCCGTCCCCGTCCTGGACCCCGGCGCACCGGACCTGGCCGAGCTCGTCTCGGACCTCGCCGAGGAAGCCCTGCTGTAGCGGGGAAGGGCGCACTCGGCCGGTCGATGCATCCGGGCCGACCGTGGAACGGTCAAATGTAAACTTGACATAACATAGTGTAACGCCGACTTTACATTGAGGACGTGTGAAGCGGTCGCGTGGGCAGCTCGGAGTCAGTCAGTCTGGCGAAACTCGCGACTACATACCATCTTGGCCGAGTTTGTTCCGGGCGCCTGGATTCGTGTCCTGGCGTTCGGGCAATTCAGTACAACCGAAACCGGAGAAGAGAGACACATGAGGAGCTGGCTGCGCCACCGGGTCGTCGGGGCCGGATTCTTCCACGGAATCCTGGCGTTGCTTTTCGCGATTCTGTCGCCCGCGTCGGCGATGGGGCAGGTGAGCGAAAGGATGCAGGTGATGGTGACCAACCTCGTGCCCCTGGACGGAGCCGACGACGACTTCGGCAAGGACCTCGCCAAGGCCCTGAGGGAGCTGATCGACGACCTGGCCACACACCGTGCGCTGGAGGAAAAGGAGATCAAGGACGCTCTGAAGCCGTACGACCTGAAGATGGAGGACCTGGACTGCGGGAAGTCGGTTCAGCTCGCGGTGCAGGGCGTTGCCGGGATCGTCTTCTGCGGATCGTACACCGAGAACCGGCGGGAACGGACATACGCGTTGTCGGGTGTCCGGTTCATCGCGCCGGGCAGTTCGCCGGTGGAAGTCCCGGACAAGACCTGGTCCGAGGACGACGTGGACACCGCCGCCGAGGAGATCGCCGCGGCCTTCGAGGCGTACGTGAACCAGCTGCGGCTCGCCAGCTTCTGCTCCGAGTTCTACGAGACCGGACTCTACACGGACGCCGAGAGAGCTTGCGGGACGGCGCTCGAGATCGCGCCGAACGACCCTCAGGTCCGGCTGGTCCTGGCCCAGGTTCTGCGCCAGACCGAACGGCTGGATGAGGCGTACGGCGAGGTGCGCCGGGTCCTCGAACTGGACCCCGGCAACGGGACCGGGCTGCAGCTGGCGGGCTTCCTGGCCACGACGCTGGGCCGCCCGCAGGAAGAATCCCGGGCGTACTATGACACCTTCCTGCGGGGGAACCCGGGCAACGTTCCCGTGCGGATGAAGATCGCCTACGAGCTGGCGCAGGCGGGGGATCCCGAGGGCGCGATGCTGTTCGTCGAAGAGGGTCTCGCCATCGAGCCCGAAAACATCGACCTGCTCGTGCAGCACGCTTCGTTCGCGATCAAGGCCGGCCTGGACCTGAGGGCCGACGGCCAGCCCATGTCGACGGAGGCCGCCGGGTTCATCGGAAAGGGGCTGGAATCCTACCGGAAGGTGTACGCGACCCAGGGCGCGCAGATGGACCTCGACCACCTGAATCGGATGATCGCCGCGTTCAGCGAACTGGGCAGACTCGAGGAAGCGCTCGACCTGACCGGGGAGGTTCTGGAGGCCCATGGGGACGAGGTCCGGTTCTGGGCCGTCAAGGGCGACGTTCTCAAGAAGCTCGACCGGCTCGATGAAGCCCTCCTTGCCCTGGACGAGGTGGAGGCGCTCGACTCGGCCTACCCGAACATAAGGGCGAAGCGCGGCCAGTGGCTGGTGGACGCGGGGCGGGAGGAGGAAGCCCTTCCGGTGCTGAAGGAAGCGGTGGAAACCGGCGAACAGTCGGCCGATGTCATCGCCAACCTGCTCTTCAGCGTGGCGGTCGGCAAGGGGATACAACCCCGCGAGGGGCCCAAGGACTACGACTTCGCTCTCCGCATGATCGACATGGCCAGGACCTTCGAGCCGGGGCTCTCGGAGATGGTTATCGGGCGGCTGGACTTCTACAAGGCGTTCTGCATCTACCTGGTTGCGGAAAAGCAGAGCGCGCCGGAAAACATCGAGAGCGCGCGCCTGACCTTGCCCAGATTCCAGGAGGTTCAGCAGCTGTTGGCGCTCCCCCATGTGGCCGGCTGGGTACGGACGAGCCAGGCGGCCACGCAGAAGAGCTTCCAGGACATGCGCGACGGGGTGGTCCAGTACATCGAGATTCAACAGGCGATCATCAAGAGAGGGAACTGACGGCGGCCCGGCGGACCTTTTGGGAACGTTCGATGGTAGTATACGGAAGTGAATACATGCCTTCCCGGATTCCTCCACGGACTTTCGCGCGCGGCAGGGGGCTTCTCCAAGGACCGCTCGGTTGACCTTGACCAAAAGCAACTCATACATTACGGAGCTTCCCGGTGGGCTCGTGGGTGGCTGGCGCAGCCCGCAGTGGCAGACGTACCTTGGCTGTTTGGCCCCGGCGCGCCGAGCCGCGTCCGCAGCAGTGCCCGGACAGTTTCGGAAAACCACCAACGGAGAATGAGGAACATGACGAGTTGGCTACGCATCGGGATCGTCGGGGCTGGGGCTCTCTTGTTGCTGCTCGGGCCTCTGGCTCCCATGCCGGCGAGCGCGCAGGCGGGTGTCCGCCTCAAGGTCATGGTCACCAACCTGGTGCCCGTGGACGGGGCAGACGACGACTTCGGCAAGGACCTCGCCAAGGCCTTGAGGGAGCTGATCAACGACTTCGCCCGCCACCAGGCGATCGAGGAGAAGGAAATCCGGGACGCCGCCAAGAGGTACAACGTCAAGATGGAGAATCTGGACTGCGTCCTGGCGCTCCAGATGATCATGCAGAACGTCGCGCGGATCGCCTTCTGCGGCTCGTACACCGAGAATCGGGAGGAGAAGACCTTCACCCTCAAGGGGGTTCGGTTCACGGCCGCGGGGAGGGCCGCCGTGGAGATCCCGGACCGGACCTGGCACAAGGACGACTACCGAGCGGCCGCGCAGGAGATCGCCGCCAGCTTCGATGCCTTCGTGACCCAGCTCCACAATGCCCAGCTCTGCGGCGACGACTACGAAATGGAGAATTGGGAGGAAGCGGAGGAGAAATGCCAGATCGCCCTTCGGATTTCGCCGAACGACGCCCAGGTCCGGCTCATCTACGCCCAGGTTCTGCGGCGAACGGACCGCCCCGAGCAGGCCTACGAGGAGAGCCTCAAGGTCATCGAACTGGACCAGGCGAACGAAGACGCGCTGCAGACGGCGGGTTTTCTGGCAGCGAAGCTGAACCGCCCGGAGGAGGCGCGCGCGCACTTCCGGCAGTTGCTGCAGCTGGACCCGCGCAACGCGCCCGTGCGGATGAAGATCGCCTATGACGTGGCCCAGGAGGGACAGCCCGGATTGGCGATGTCCATCCTCGACGAGGGTCTCGAACTCGACCCCGAACACACGGAAATGCTCCTCCATCACGCCTCGTTCGCGATCAAGGCCGGCACGGACCGGAGGGTCCCGAACCAGCCCCTGCCGATGGAGGCCGCCGAGTTCATTCAGAAGGGTCTGGACTCCTACCGGAAGGCGTACGCGAAGCTGGGTGCGGAGATGGACTCCAATCACCTGTTCCGAATGGTCGCCGCGCTGAACGAGCTGTCGAGACTGGATGAAGCGCTGGATCTGACGGCGCAGGTGCTCGAGACCCACCAGGAAGAGGCGAGGTTCTGGGCCGTCAAGGGCGACATGCTCAAGAAACTCGGTCGGGTGGACGAGGCCCTGGTCGCGCTGGACGAGGCGGAATACCGTGATCCCAACTACCCGGCCATCAAGGCCAAGCAGGGAAGAATGCTCCTGGAGAGCGGGCGGCCGGAAGAGGCGCTGGCCTACCTGATCACGGCGGTCGAGAAGGGCGAGCAGCCTGCCGACGTGATCGCCAACCTGTTCTTCGGCGCGGCGGTCAACCAGGGCATCCAACCCAGGGACGGGCCCAAGGACTACGACCTGGCCCTGCGCCTGATCGGCATGGCCAAGACCTTCGAGTCCGAGCTTTCGGAGATGGTTCTCGGGCGACTGGACTTCTACAAGGCGTTCTGCACCTATCTGCTTGCGGAGAAGCAGAATGCGCCGGAGAACCTCCAGAGTGCGCGTTTGACTCTGCCCAGATTCAAGGAGGTTCAGGAACTGCTGGCGCTCCCCCATGTGGGCAACTGGGTAGCGACGGCCCAGACGCAGACCCGGAAGAGCTTCCAGGACATGCGTGACGGGGTCCTGCAGTACATCGAGATTCAGCAGTCGATCATCAAGAGAGGTAACTGACAGCCGCCAACGTCAGCCTCTCCAGGGGGCGTCACGGGACCGGGATCCCGTGGCGCCCTTTTTTTTTTGGGGGGACCGGTACGGTAACAGGTTCGCCTGATCCCGGGCCCCCGGGTCCTCCCCCGGACTGTCCGGGGCATTTCGTCGATGGACTCCCGCCGACCGCCCCTTCCTCTGCCCACCCGGTGTTCCCCGGTGGGCGCTTCAGGTTGCGGTGTGGGGTGTGGTGTATTAGAATGGGACAAAGTGGGATAAAATGGGATAAGGAATCATGTCCGGACTTCTCGGCCGCCACGAATACCAGATCGATGCGAAGGGCCGCGTCAGCCTGCCCTCCGCATTCCGCCGAGCTGTGTCCGAGAAACCCCTGGTGCTGCTCCAGTGGCAGGAGGGCCACCTGGACCTCTTTCCCGAAGAGACCTGGTCGGAGATCAGGAAGAACCTGCTGAGCCACCGCAAGGGGCGGCGAGACGGAGGCGCCTACCTGCGGCGGATCACCTCCAGCGCCGTCGAGGTGGAGCCCGACAAGCACGGCCGCATCCGCATTCCGCTGTGGCTGCTGGAGCGGGCCGGGCTGGGCGACACCGTGCTGTTCGTCGGGGCGCTGGACCGCATCGAGCTGTGGAACCCGGTCCGCTTCGACGAACACCTGCGCGAGCCGGATGCGGAAGAAGACCGCTTCGCGGCGCAGATCTTCGGCTAGGAGGGGGGATCTCCATGCGCGCCCCCGCCTACCATCGCCCGGTCCTTGTCGCCGAGGTCATGCGCTACCTCCTGGGCGAGAGCGGCCTCTACCTTGACGGCACCGTGGGGGGGGGCGGGCACGGGGCCGCGCTGCTGGCGCGCTGTCCCGAGTGCCGTCTCCTCGCCGTCGACCGGGACCGCGAGGCGCTCGAGGCCGCCCGGGCCCGGCTCGCTCCCTTCGGAGACCGTGTCCGCTTCGCGCACGTCTCGTTCCGGGATGTGGGGGAAGACCCGCAGCTGCGCGCCGGGGGGCTGGCGGGGGCACTGCTCGATCTAGGGGTCAGCTCACGTCAACTGGACAGCGATGCGCGCGGGTTCACCTTCCGCCGCGGCGTCGCCCTGGACATGAGGATGGACGCGGAGGCGGGCCTGACCGCGGCCGGGTTCCTCTCTTCGGCCTCCGGCACCGAGCTGTCGCGGGCGCTCAGGGCGGGAGACGCGCCCCGTGCCTCGGCGCTGGCCGCGCGCATCGTGAGGCGTCGCCGAACCAGGCCGCCAAAGACAAGCGACGACCTCGTGGCGGCGCTCGAATCGGTTCTGGGCCGCCGGGCCCGCCACGCGGAGAAGGCGCGGCTCTTCCAGGCGGTTCGCATCCATGTGAACGGCGAGATCGAGGCGTTGCGGGACGGGCTCCCCACGATCCGTGACGCGCTGCGCCCGGGCGCGGCCTTCGTGATCATCTCCTACCAGTCGGTCGAGGACCGGATGGTGAAGAGGGCCTTCCGGGAATGGAGCGATCCGCACCGCGGGATGCCGCCTCGCCTGCCCGTGCGCGCCGCCGAGGGTGGGGCCCTGGGATCGGTGCTGACCCGCAGGCCGGTTACCCCGGACGGCGACGAGATCGCCGCCAACCCGAGGGCGAAGCCGGCGAGGCTCAGGGCGTGGAGGCGGGCCGCATGAACCGCAAGGCCGGGACTGGACGGGTGATCGTCGCCCTGGTGGCGTATGCGGCGGCGCTGACGGCGGTCGCGTGGCGCCAGTCCACGACCCGCGAGACCATGGCGGAGATCGACCGGCTTTCCCGCGAGCTGGTGGTGGCCGCCGATCACCGGGAGGAACTGGCCCGTGAGGTGCTGGGACTCGAAGATCGCCGCTGGGTCGTGGAGGAGGCGAACCGGCGCCTGGGCCTTCGGCCCCCGCGTGAGGAAGAGGTTGTGATCGCCTCGGGAAGGTCGCGATGAACAGGCCGCGCGGGGCTCGAAAGCCGTGGGGACTTCGTCCACGGGCTCCGGGGGACTCCTGGAGAACGCGGAAGGTGCGGCGTCGGCTGACGTTGGCCTTCTGGCTCGTCATCGCGGCGGTCATGATCGCCCGCGCGGCCGAGGTTCAGGTGGTCGAGCGAACCTCGTGGACCGCGGAAGCGTTGGCGCAGCATGAGAAGAGCCGGGTCGTGCCGGCTGCGCGAGGACGGATTCTGGACCGCAACGGGATGGAGTTCGCCGTGAGCCACTGGAGGTATACGGTGGGGGTCTCGCCGCGGGAGGTCGAGGACCGGGAGGAGGCCGCCGCTGCCCTGGAGGAGCACCTGGGGGTGGACGCGGAGGCGGCGCGGCGCGTGTCCGCGGGGACCGATGCGTGGAAAGTCGTCCCGGGCCGCTACTCGATGACTCAGGTGGAGGGGCTTCGGGGACTGGCCGGAGTGTACGTCGAAGGCGAGCTGCGCCGGCTTTATCCGCGCGACGGACTGGCACGCGGATTGCTTGGCGTGGTGCAGGAAGGCACAGGCCGGGGAGGAATCGAGCAGTCCATGGATTCGGTGTTGGCCGGACAGTCGGGGCGGGAGATCGTCTTGCGCGACGGCCGCGGCCGGGAGATACCCGGGCAGGTGGTCGTCGTGGACCCGTCCGTTCCCGGCCGCGACGTGGTCCTGACGATCGACCGGGATCTGCAGGCGATCGCGGAAGAGACGCTGGCGGCCGCCATCGAATCCGCGGATGCGCGAGGCGGCGACCTCGTCATCACCGATCCCCAGACCGGGGAGATCCTGGCTCTGACTTCGGCGGTGGACGGTTCGAGCGCCGCCCTGTCCGCGGTCAACACCCCCTATGAGCCGGGCTCGACGATCAAGCCCTTCACCACGGCCGCCCTCCTGGGTCACAGGGTCGCCTCGCTGTCGGACTCCGTGGACACGGAAGGGGGCTCGTGGTGGGTCCACGGCCGGCGCATCACCGACGTCGGCAAGGGCGGCTGGTTGACGCTGCAGGAGGTGATCACGCGGTCGTCGAACGTTGGGATCGCCAAGTTCGCCAGCCTCCTTTCGCAGGGTCAGCAGTACACGAGTCTCCGGGACTTCGGCTTCGGGACCCTCACGGGAGTGCCGCTCCCGAGCGAGGCCTCCGGGGTCCTGCGGCGGCCCGAGGACTGGACTCTGCTTTCGACCCACTCGCTCGCCTACGGCTACGAACTCTCCGTCACTTCGTTGCAGATGGCGATGGCGTTCGGAGCCCTGGCCAATGACGGGTGGCTCATGGAGCCGCAGCTCATCAGGGAGGTGCGCAGGCACGATGGAGGTCCCGTTCAGCTTGGCAAGCCACGTGCGATTCGCCAGGCGGTGCCGCCGCACGTCGCGCAGGCGCTGACACCGGTGCTGGTGGAGGCGGTGGAGGGGGGGACCGGAGCCCGCGCCCGCATGGCCACCTTCCGGGTGGCCGGGAAGAGCGGTACCACCCGTGCCACGGGGGAGGACGGCCACTACGAGCAGGACGCGCACCAGGCCTCCTTCGGGGCGTACTTCCCCGCGGACGATCCCCAGCTGCTCTTCTTCGTGAGGGTGGACCGCCCCAGGAACGCCTTTTTCGGAGGCGAGGTTGCGGCGCCCGTAACCCTGGCCACCCTCGAGACCCTCCTGTCGGCGAGGCAGGCTCCCATCGATCGCGAGGCCCTCGCGCTCGCGGCCCGCCACAC
>CAZTOF010000840.1:0-11192 GCA_964615515.1 uncultured Gemmatimonadaceae bacterium | reverse complement strand
TCAAGGGCTCCCGCGAGATCGGCACCACCGACCACGCCCTCGAAGCGCCCCTCCTGGCCGCCGCCGACGCCACCCGGGATTCCCTGCTCGCCGAACTGGCGCGCCCCCACCCCGACACCGCCCGCATCCGGCACCTGACCGAAGCGACGGCCGATTTCGAGGACCAGGCCGACGCCCACTCCGTCCCCAACGAATACGACCGCATCCTTTCGGCCGCGGGCGCCCGCGGACTCAACGCCACGACATCCCACGAAGCCACCCGCTACTTCGTCGAGCTCCCCGCGAACCGGCTGGAGCTGTGGTTCGTCCTGGAATCGGACCGCATGCGAAACCCCGTCCTCCGCGGACTCGGCGCTGAGCTTGGCGTGGTGGGCGAGGAACGGCGCACGCGGCTGGAAACGAGTCCCGGCGGCATCCTCGAGACAGCGCTTCTGGCGACTGCCTTCCAGGTGCACCCCTACGGCGTCCCCGTGATCGGCCACGCCTCAGACCTGGAACACCTCACGCGCCGGCAGCTGGCCGACTATTTCCGCGACTACTACGGCGCCCGCAACGCGGTGGTCGCGGTGGTCGGCGACGTGGATCCGGGACAGGTCGCGCGGTGGGCCGACGAGTACTTCGGCCCCGTTCCGGCAGGCCGGCCCCTCCCCCCGGTCCTGGCCCGCGAACCCGAACAGGCGGGCGAGCGCCGCATCACCGTCGAATTCGACGCCGAGCCCCGCCTCATCATCGCGTGGCGGGCGGTGTCGGGGCTGCACGAAGACGCCCCGGCGCTTTCCATGCTGGCCTCGGTGCTCACCGCCGGCCGAACCACGCGTCTCTACCGGCGGCTGATCGCCCGGGACCGCTCCGCGATGCACGTGGCCGCCTACCGGGGTCCGGGCTTCAGCCACCCGGGTCTGTTCATGGTGGCCACCGTCCCGAAGTCGCCTCATACGACACTTGAACTGGAAGAAGCCATTTATCAAGAAATAAACAAGATAAAGGAAGCACCCCCCGACTCGTCCGACCTCTCTCGCATCAAGAACCAGATCCGCGCCGGGGAGTTCCGCCGCCTGTCGTCGAACCTGGAGCTGGCCATGCAGCTCGCCGAGTCGGAAGCGGCTTTCGGGGACTGGAGCCAGACCTTCCGGCTGTCCCGCCGGCTCCTCGACGTGACGCCCGTGGACGTTCAGCGGGCGGCCATCGAGTACCTGAACCCCGGCTCCCGGACCGTGGCGACGCTGGTGCGCAAGGGATCGTCGTGAACCGGGGGGCCGGTCCTATCCGCGTTCAGGCCATCTTCGCTTTCTGCGCGGTGGCGCTTCCCATCACCGCCTCGGCCCAGGAATCGGTGCGCGAACGGATCGCCTCTCTCCAGTTCCCGGAACTCCGCTTCACCCCCGTCGAGCCCCGCACCGAAACGGTCCGGGGCGTACCGGTCTACTACATCGAGGACGACCAGCTTCCCCTGGTCAACGTCTACGCCCTCTTCAAGGGAGGGGTGCGCAACCTCGGGCGCGACCATTTCGCCGCCGCCACGGCCATGCCCGGCCTGCTCCGCAAAGGGGGGACGGCTTCCCTGCCCCCCGACTCGGTCGACCACCGCATCGAATCGCTCGCGCTCGCGATGAGCTTCGGGCAGGGGGGCGGGAGCGCCTTGGCCTCGGTCAACTTCCTCACCGACCAGCTGGACGACGCCGTTGCGCTCTGGGCCGAGATGCTGCGCGAGCCCCGCTTCGACTCGGTGCAGGTCGAAGTCTGGCGCGAGACCGAACTGGAACGCGTTCGCCGCCGAGACGATGACCCGGCATCGCTGGCGTACGGCCGCTTCAACCGGATCATGTACGGCGACCACCCCGTCGGGTGGGAAATGACGCCGGAGGATCTCGAACCCGCCGACCTCGCGGAAGAGAAGCTGCGCTTCGTGCACGAGGCGGTGATCTGCCCCGAGAACATGGCGCTCGGCGTGGCCGGAGACGTCGGCTGGGAGCGTGCGTCCGCGCTTCTCGACCGGATGCTCTCCGGTTGGCCCCCGTGCTCCGGCCAGCTCCTCGACGACCCCGTCCCCGCCATCCGGACCGAACCGGGCGTCTTCGTCATCCACAGGGAGATCGAGCAGAGCGTGGTGATCCTCGCCCACTCGGCCTCGCTCCGGCAGGGAGACACCCCGGCGTATTTCGCATCACGGATCGGCAACTCGATCCTGGGGGCCTCGGGGCTCTCCAGCCGCCTCAACACCGTGCTGCGGACGCGGGAGGGCCTCGCCTACGGGGCCTCCTCCATCTGGACCGCCTCGCGCAAGCACGACGGGCTCGTGGGAGCGGTGACGCGCACCAGCCCCGGGACCACCCTGGAGGCGGCCCGGCTCCTCCTCGACGTGGCCGGCTCCATGCGGGAGGCCGCGCCGACGGCGGCCGAGGTTTCGCGCGTCGTGGACCAGGCGGTCAACGGCTTCGTCTTCAACTTCGGCACGCCGTCCCAGATCGTCGCCCGCGGCATGACCTACCGCAACCTGGACCTTCCCCCGGACTGGCTCGAGCGGTACCTGCGGGGGATTCAGCGCGTCACCCCGGGCGCCGTCCTGGACGTGTTCCGGGCCGAACTGGAGCCGGACCGAATGACGTTCCTGCTGCTGGGCGACACGACCCGCTTCGACGGGTCCCCCTCGGAGCTGGGCGCCGTCACCGTCCTGGCCGAGGACACGCCGCCCCCGGTCAACCAGCCTTCTCCGCCACATGGATCGCCGCGATCCCCCCGCTCACGAGGAACCAGTCCACGCGGGTGAAACCGGCCCCACCGAGCAGCCCCGCAAGCCCCTTCGGGTTCGGAAAGTCCCGTACCGACCTGGGAAGGTAGGTGTAGGCCCAGGGATGCCCCGAGACCAGCCTTCCCACCAGCGGCAGGATGTGGTTGAAGTACACCAGGTAGCCTGTCCGGAGCAGCCTTCCCGGCGGCACCGTGAACTCGAGGATCACGAGGCGGCCGCCCGGCCTCAGCACGCGGTTCAACTCCGCGAACCCGGCCGGCAGGTCCGACAGGTTGCGGACCCCGAAGCCCACCAGCGCCCCCGCGAAGGAACCGGTCGCGAAGGGCAGCCGCTGCGTGTCGCCGCACACGGGGGCCACGGGAGAGCCGCGGGTCTTGCGAACCCCGCGTGCCAGCATGGGCAGGGCGAAGTCGGCACCGACCACGCGGCCGCCGAATCCACGCCGGCCTGAAAGCTCCAGAGCCAGGTCGAAGGTCCCGGCGCACGCGTCCAGGAAGGTTCCCCCGGGGGTGCGCTCCCACCCGAGCGCGGCGACGGCGCGCCGCCGCCACCTGCGGTCGATGTTCAGGCTCAGCAGGTGGTTGAGCAGATCGTAGCGATGGGCGATCTCGCTGAAGAGCGTCCGCACCTGAGCGGCGCGCTCCCCACCGCCGGCGGGCTCCGCTTCGCGGGAAGCGGTCAAGGGCTTGGCTTCTCCTGAAGGGAATCGGGTTTCCCCGGCGATCTGATTGAGACCCGCCGCCCGTGCGATCGAAGAGGCAGGGACGGCGTTCCTGTATATTGAGAACCAAGATACGTCAAAGCGGCCGGGGCGCGCCCGCCGGGATGACACCGACCAAACCCGGGGAACCTCTTGACGAGTCCTCCTGCCGACGACAAGACGCTCGCCGCCCGGGCCGCCGAGGGCAGTCAGCGGGCTTTCCGGGAGCTGCTGGAGCGCTACGAGAGGCCGGTCTTCTCCCTCGTCTACCGGATGGTACGGGATCGCGGGCTCGCCGAAGACCTGACCCAGGAGGCGTTCATCCGGGCCTTCAACGCGATCGGCGGGTACAACCCCTCCTACAAGTTCTCGAGCTGGATCTTCAAGATCGCCCACAACGTCACCATCGACCACCTGCGCCGGAAGCGCATCGACACGATCTCCCTCGACGGATCGCCCGACGCGCTCACCGCGGACGAGCAGGCCCGCACGCGGCCCATCGTGGAATCACCCGGCGAGCGCCCCGACGCCTACGTGGAGAACCTGGAACTCGGGAGCGAAATCGAGGCCGCGATCGGCAGGCTGCGCCCGCACTACCGGACGGTCACCCTGCTGCGCCACGTGGAGGGATACTCCTACAACGAGATCTCCCAGATCATGGACCTGCCGCTGGGAACCGTGAAGACCTACATCCACCGGGCCAGGCTGGAGCTGAAGGAGTCGCTGGCCCATCTCAGGGAGGACTATTAGGCGCGTCGTGTCGAAGAAACACGCCATGTTCAAGCGAACCTCGGACGGTGCGGATCGGCGGGCGAGCCGAGGTGAAACCTTGCAACCAGGGGAGGCGTAGTGGAACCAACACAAGGAGGAGCGAAAGTCTGATGCGAAGCGAGCGCGATACCCGTGCGCTGGATCCGGGGACGAGCCGCATGTTCTCGTACCTGGACGGCGAGCTGTCCGCCCGTGAACTGGCCGCCTTCGAGGCGGAGATCGCAACCGATCGCAACCTGGCGGCGGAGGTGGCCTCCTGGCGTGTCCTGCTGGCCACGCTGGACGAGGTGGCCACCTTTGCGCCATCCCCCGACTTCCGGGTGCGCGTGCTCGCATCGCTGCACGCCCGCCGGTCCTGGTGGGCGCGGCTGCGCGACCGGTGGCGCGTGGAATCGTCCGCGCGCATGCCCAACGTCTTCACCGCCCTCCTCGACGAGGGTCTCACGGCCCGCCAGGCCAGGGCGCTCACCGCCATGGTGGCCCGGGATCCCGAGGCGGCCGCGGCCATGGATGGCTGGAGGCGCCTCTACCGGGAGCTGGAAACCCTCCCCGGATTCACACCCGCTGCTGGCTTCGCGGACCGGGTAATGGCCCGGGTGCGCGTGCCGGAGCTGGGGCGTGCGACCCGTCCCGCGGTTGTCCGCTCGGGCGCCGGGATCCCGGTGCTGCCGGGCGCCAACCGGCACTGGGCGCTCGCCCGCGACTGGATCGGCAAGCGCTGGCCGAGCCCCCGCGACCGGTTTGCGGCCACGTCGGGCCTGGCCGTGGGGCCGGCCGCGGCCTTCCTCGTCACCCTTCACATGCTGTCCGGCAATCCGCTCCTGACCGCGTCCAACGTGACGAACTTCGTGGAGACGCGGGCGGGCGCGGCCATGTCCCGGCTGGCGGACACGCTCTTCGGGGACCCTTCCGCGCATCCCGCGATGGGACGGCTCGGCGGGATCCTCGACGGCTGGGCTCTCAGTCTACCCACCCTGACCGCCGGACTTGTCGTGTTCGGCTTGCTCACCCTTGCTTCCGCATGGATCCTCTACAGAAATGTCATCAAGGTCTCACGAACGGAGAATCGGTATGTTCCGCTCTAGCGATCCCGGGCCGGGCGCCCGCCGATTGTGGCTGCGGTGCCTGCTCGTTGCGGCCGCGGGCACCGCCGCCTGGTTGGCCGCGACGGCCGGCGCGCAGGAACGCACGATCGTCGCCAACCGGATCGAGGTGTCCGATAACGCGGCCTCGCTCCTGCTGGAGTTCGCCGGCGGGGAGCCCCTCTCGGTCAGGCTGGAAGACGGGCGTGCAAGCGTAGACGGGGTATTCCTGGGAACCTACGAGCCGGGCGGGGCG
Organism: uncultured Gemmatimonadaceae bacterium; assembly: GCA_964615515.1. Taxonomy (GTDB): domain Bacteria; phylum Gemmatimonadota; class Gemmatimonadetes; order Longimicrobiales; family Gaopeijiaceae; genus Bin94. The sequence goes on along the minus strand of CAZTOF010000840.1, from coordinate 5,634 downwards.
GCCGACCGGCAGTGGCGGGATCTTCTTGCCCGGGTGCTCTCCCTGTCCGACGGTCCGCTGGCGGCGGAGCTGAAGCGCTGGCGTCCAGATACCGGCTCCGGTGGGGACGAGGGCGAGCTCCTCGCGGCGCTCAACGGCCGTTTCGCCGACGCGCTCGAAGGCGCGGCCGGCACGGACGTGCAGGAAGCGGGACGCGAGGCAAGCGGCCAGGCGCTCCTGGAGGCCATGGCGCGGAGCGAGCACAGGGAGGGGCTGGCCAGGGCACTGGAGGACACCGACCTGGAGTCGCTGAGGGTGCTGGTCGGCCGCGACCATGTCGTGCGCGCCGGGACCTCGGCCGAGAACGGACTGCTCCTCGTCGGCGGGGACCTGGATGTTCGCGGCAGAGTGCGGGGCGACGTGATCGTGGTGGACGGGACGCTGACGGTGGCGCGGGGCGGACGCATCGACGGCGACATCCGCCTCGTGGAATCGGAGCTGGAGAACTCCGGCGGGGAGATCGGCGGCGATGTCACCGACGTGACCCGGACGCTGCGACGCCAGGAGAGGGAGGCCGAAGAACGGATTCGCACCGAGGTCCGGCGCGAATTGGGGCGCGTCCCGCAGGACCCGCCCGAGCGACAGGGTCTCTTCTACTGGAAGGTCCGCCGGGCCGTCGGGGTCACCTTCGACACGGTGGTGTTCTTCGCCTTCATGGGTCTCTTTGCCTGGATCCTCGCCGGGCGGGCCCGGGAGCGGGTCGGGGTGGTCGTGAAGGCCATTGCGCAACAGCCGGCGCGCAGTGCCGCGGTGGGACTCGCGGGCGGGTTCGCGACGGTGCCGCTCTACCTGGCCGGAATCGCGGCGCTGGCGGTCACCCTGGTCGGGATCCCCCTTCTCGTCGTCTGGGTGCCGGTCTTTCCGCTGGTGGTCGTGGCGGCCGCGTTCATCGGGCTCGTGGGGGTGAGCCACCATGTGGGCAGGTGGGTCCTGGGAAGGGGATTCCGCTGGCTCCGGTGGGCGGACCGCCCCCCTCCCTCGGACGCCAAGCTGTTGGGTCTGGGCACGCTGTTCGTGCCGTTCGTGGCGGGGGAGTGGATCAGGGTTCTCCCCTTTACCGGATGGGTCGGCGACTTGCTGGAGTTCGCCGGCGCGATGGGTTTCCTCCTGGCCGCGCTCACCGGCTTCGGAGCGGTGATTCTGACCCGTGGCGGCACGCGCCCCACCCGCTGGGTCGACGCCTTCGAAGACTACGGCGACGACGATCCGGGCGACTGGGCTTCGAGATGATCGTGGCTCGCCCAGGCAGTCCGCGGACAGTCCCGCGCGTGCTCCGCGAGCGGAAGGGTCTTCCGCCGGAAGTTGGCGGGCACGTCCGGTTGAGGTGGATGCTCCTGGGAGCCCGTGGACTCCTGGTGGGTCTTGCGGGCCCCCTGGCTGTGGGGGGACTGGCGGGTCCCGCCGGGCTGCACGCGCAGACCTGGAAGACCGTAACCGCAACCCGGCAGGTCACGGACGAGGACGACCTGCGGGTGCGCGTGGAGTACGGTGCCGGGGTGCTCGCGGTCCGGCGCGGCGACACGGGATTGCTCTACGGCGCACTCCTCCAGTTCGACGCGGACCACACCGCACCCAGAACCGAGTACGAGGGAGGGCGGCTGGTGGTTGGGCTCTCGCCGGTCCGGCCCCGGGGCATCGATCCGGACGACTGGTCGTCGGAGACGTCCCTGGAGCTGGAGCTCGCCCCCGGCCTCCCCATCGACCTCGACATGAACTTCGGGGCCGGAAGGGCGGAAGTGGACCTGACGGGTCTCTCCCTGCGAAGGCTGGAGGTCAACACCGGTGCGTCGGAATCGGTGATTCGGATGGAGGAGGTCAATCCCGAACCGATGGAGTCGGCCGAGATCAACGTCGGTGCCGCCGATCTCAGGGTATTGGGCGTGGGCAACCTGAACGCCGAGCGGCTCGCGGTGAAGTCGGGGCTGGGCTCGGTGGTCCTGCGTCTGGACGGCCAGTGGCCCCAGGACGCCGTCCTGCATATCTCGATGGGGGTGGGTGCTCTCGACATCCGGATACCCAGGTCGCTCGGCGTCAGATTGCGGCGCCCCGGGAGCTTCCTGGCCTCGATCGACACGGAAGGCCTCGAAAAACGGGGTGACTTCCACCAGTCGGCCAACTGGGACAGCGCCGGGCGCAAGGTGGAAATCGAGATCGCGGCGGTCCTCGGCAGCGTTGACATCGAGTGGATCCCCTGATCCGCTTCCAGTCGGGTCAATCCCTCCGGCCGGAGTTATTATTCGCTTCGGGTGGGGTTATTATTATGGAGGAAATCGACCACTTGCTCCGGCGGAGTCGGGCGGATTGCCGGTCCCGGACCGTCGGACCGGTTCAGGTGGAGGAGGCATGATCGGAACGCTGTTGACATTCCTGGCCATGGGCATCGTGAGCATCGTGGTGGTCTGGATCGTGCTCTCGGTGGTGGGTTCGCTCCTGGGCCTCACCCTGGGGATAGCCGGCTTCCTCCTGTTCAAGGTCGCGCCGGTCATGCTCATCGGCTGGGTGGTGCTCAAGCTCCTGGCCAGGGTGCGCGGCAGAGGGGTCCTCTCGGCGAGCGACCGGCGCTGGCTGGAGCGGGAGTAGGCGCGGGAAGAGAGCTGAGGCCGGGGCCCTACCTGCGTACCGGGAGGCCCTCGAGCGTAGACAGCAGGCTGTCGCCGATTTCCGCCAGGGCCACGCCCGCGGCGGATTCGGGCGCCGACAGCACCGTGGGTCTCCCCTCGTCACCCGCCAGCCGCACCGCCATGTCCAGCGGGATCCTCCCGAGGAACGGCACCGAGAGTTCACGGGCCAGCTCCTCCCCGCCCCCGCGCCCGAAGAGATCCACCACCTCGCCGGTGCCCGGAATCCTAAACCCGCACATGTTCTCGACGATTCCCACCACCCGGGTGTTGACCCGTTCGAACATCTTGACGCCCCTGCGCACATCGCCGGTCGCGACCTTCTGGGGCGTCGTGACCATAAGGGCACCGTCCAGGTCGACCGTCTGGACCAGCGATAGCTGCGCGTCGCCGGTGCCGGGGGGCATGTCCACGATCATCAGGTCGAGACGGCCCCAGTCGACCTGCTCCATGAACTGCTTGAGGATGCCGGCGATGAGGGGGCCGCGCATGATCGCGGGCTGCTCGCGCTCCAGGAGGAAGCCCAGGCTCATGAGGCGGACGCCGTGGGACTCGAGCGGGACGATCATCTCGGAGCCCTTGGCGCCCGTCACGGGAGGACGCCGTCCTTCACCGAACATGGTGGGGATGTTGGGACCGTAGATGTCGGCGTCCAGGAGCCCGGTATCCAGTCCTCGGGAGGCGGCGTAGGCGGCCAGGTTGGTGGCCACCATCGACTTCCCCACCCCGCCCTTCCCCGAACTCACGGCCACGATGCGCTTCACCCCGGCGAGAATGCCGGGCCGGGGGGTCGGAGGCGGAACCGACCCCGGTTGCAACCCGGACTTGCGGGGCCCGGCCGGCGCGGATCCGGGCGAACTCCGTGGGGCGCGCGGTGTCGCGGGAACGGTTCCGGGCGGGCCCTGGGCCGCCCCGCCCACCGCACCGGACCGGGCGCCTCCCGGGTCGGCGGCACCGGGGCTCTGCGGCAACTGCACATTCACCTTGACCCCGCTCACCCCCTTCACCGCTTCGGCCGCGGCCCGCGCCTGGCGCACCAAGGCCCCCGGGTCGCCGCGGCGGAGAGAAAACACGAACCGGGCCTTACCCTGGTCGTCCACGGTGACTTCCGCAACCTGGCCGCCCGCCACCACGTCTTTGCCCGTGACCGGATTGACCACCCCGGCGAGCGCACGCGTGACCTCGTCCGCGAGTCCGCTGTTGCTCATGCGGGGCTCAATGGGCTTCGACGGTCAGCACCTCGGGCACCGAAGCCCTCAGCCGCTGCTCGATCCCCTCCTTGAGCGTGAACATGGAAATCGGGCACGCCTCGCAGGCGCCCATCAACCGGACCTCCACCCTTCCCTTGGCCTCGTTCCACCCCACGAGCTCCACGTCGCCGCCATCGGAGCGGATGGCCGGGCGTATGGTCTCGAGCACCGCCTCGATTCGGTCTCTGGTACCCATCGAACCAAGATACCGAACGGGCTTTCCGAGCGTCAACACACTCACACTCGCTCCTGGGCGCAACGGCGCTCGGCGCTCCGCCGGGCGCGCCTACCTGACGAACACCCGGGCGGCTCGCGAACGGGTTACGCCGTCGAAGTACCCGTACACCCCGTCCCCCTCGATCCCGAGGCTGGGCCATGGGCGGAGCACGGGGTCTTTGGCCCACAACACGTTCGTCCAGTTCCAGCCGACTCCGAGCAGTGTCAGGGAAAAACGCAGGGGCTTCTCGCGCACGTCGATCCAAACCGTGCCGGTGGTCGAGTCGGGATAGAGGACTGCGCGACCACTGTGCACGTGGTCGGCGTCCAGCTCCACCTCCGTCCCGTCTTCCTGCGTCTCGAAGATGTCCCGCACATCAAACGACAAATGGCCGATGTCCGGGCCCGCTCGGTATCGCAACGGAATCGTGAGATTTCTGCCCTCTTCCGGCCAGGAATGGCGCAGCGTGTCCGTCTCCAGGAGTGGAGTGTCGGGCACCCGCGTCTCTCCGGTGAACGACCCCAGGGCGGCCGTTCCGCTCAGGCCGTACGTCGCACCCGCCCGGACGGGCTCCGGAAGCGCCGCGCGCAGGCATTCGGCCGCCTCAACATAGTCGGGCGTGCAGTCCTGCCACTCCAACGTCTCCGAAAACGCGACCTCCCACCCGGGTCCCCGCAGACGAGCGTTGACCTCCGGTGCGGCGTCTTCCCGTTCGCGGTGGGGATGGACCGCCAGCATCCGCGCTTCGCTCTCGCCCGCGACGAGCAGGACCTCGAGCCAGACCACGTCGGGGTGCAACTCGAGCGGATCGGAGTCTTCGATGCACGCCGAAGCGGCCACCAGAACCGAGACGATCGCCCATCCCGCGTGCCTTCTCAAAACCGGAACTCCGCGCCCAGGGACGGGACCACCGGGAGCTGGCGGGTATTCGTCTTCACGATTCCACCCCATAGGCCCCGCCCCACCGTCCATCCGACCACATTGGCCCGGTTGAAGAGGTTGGCCACGGAGGCGTACATCGTGACCACCCCACCGCCGAACCACGACACCTCGCTCTCGCGACGCCATCCCACGTCCAGGCGCGCGTAGCGCCGCAGCCTTTCGGAGTTGTACTCGCCCGCGAATGTTGTCGTAAATGGGTTCCCCCTGCGATTCGGGACGTAGTTCCAAGGAGGACGAGTGGCAGTTCCGCCAAGAACAAGTATGGGCGTTACCGGCTGCCCGGAGCGCAGGGAGAACCGCGCCGACCAGGTGGAGGTGCCGTGCCGGTAGGAGGCCCCGAGCTCGAGCTCGTGATCCCGGTGAAAGCGGGGCACGTAGGTCCGTGAAGACACGCTGCGCGACACCCTGGCCCACCTGTACGTCCCCAGAGCCGAAAAACCCCGCTCCGGCAGCCAGCTCCACGACGCTTCGACTCCCCTCGCCGTACCGCTGCCCAACTCCCACTGTGCAGGATCCCCCAGCGCCGAGGCTTCGGCCGGGTAGGTCCCCAGCTCCGGCAGCCGGAGGT
>CAZTOF010000839.1:0-11010 GCA_964615515.1 uncultured Gemmatimonadaceae bacterium | reverse complement strand
GTGGTGGGGGCTGTGGGTGACGGACCTGGTCACCGATTCCACGACCTTCGTGGGCGAGCAGCGCGTGCCGGCCGAGATCGGCGGGCGGCCCTCGGTCCTTCTTCGTCCGCGCACGATCGCGTTCGGCGAAGACATGCACTGGTGGCATACGCTCAACGGAAGGCGGGCGTACATCTGCAGTGACTTCGAGGAGTCGTCGCTGGCGATTCTGGACGTCACCGCGGGGGAGGACGAGGACGAGCCCACCCGGGTGCGCAGCTTGACCAACAGCGGCACGGTGGCGGTTGGAAGTAACGGACACAGGACAACGCTCTGCCATGTCACCGTGTTCCGGGATGGGAGCGGGAACGTGCAGCACAACGTGGGCTACTGGCCCGAACCGCCGGAGAATGTGCTGGAAGACGACAACAGGCCGGGTGAGAGGTAGACAGGACAGATTATAGGCTGAATCTGTCCCAATGATTGCCGAAGCTGTGGGGGCACGATAGACTCTGGAACGACGATGGACAGATTGTCCGACAGATTCCAGGGGTAATCTGTCACTAACAACTAAGGGCCTTGCCATCGCCCTTGGCACGAGGAACGGTTGCCTGCCCGGCCCGACGGCGCTATCGTTGCCGCGAAACGGCGAGGAGGGCCACCGGAAGTCCGGTCTGAAGCCGGCGCGGCCCCGCCACTGTAGGAGGCCCGGATCCCGGGTAGCCCGTGGAGGAAATCCCCACGGATTCCCGGGGGATCCGGCACGACTCGCTCGATCGCCACTGGGTGAGCACCCCGGGAAGGCGAGCGATGTCGCCTCGAGCCAGGAGACGCGGTCTCCTCGTCCCCACGCACCATCCTTCGAGGGACGGGAGCCGGTGTACTTCCAGGTCGAAAGTCCGGGCGCCTTCCATCGGGCGCCGGTTTCCGCGAGACCTTGACTCGCTTCGGCACCCGCATCGTCATCCTCGCGCTGGCCGTGCTCGCCGCGATCGCCATCAGCGTGTCCTTCGGCGCCTCCGGGTTGGGGCCGGCGGATCTGTGGCGCGCCCTGTGGGGCGGCGCCGACCCCCCGGCGCGGGCCATTCTGCTGCAGCTGAGGCTCCCTCGAGCCGCTCTTGCGGTGCTCGTCGGAGGCGCGCTCGGCCTCAGCGGCTGCACCTTTCAGGCGCTCCTGCGCAATCCGCTCGCGGAGCCGTACGTGCTCGGCATCTCGGGAGGCGCCGCGGTGGGTGCCGTAGTGGTGGTCGTGACCGGTGTCGGGTCGGTTCTTCCATGGGCGCTTCCCACCGGTGCCTTCGCCGGCGCGCTGGGCGCGATGGCCCTGGTCCTGCTGATCGCGCGGCGGGCGTCGCCCGGCGGTCTGGACACCCGCGTCCTGATCCTCTCCGGGGTGATCGCGGGCGCCTTCTTCAACGCCGTCATTCTCCTCCTGCTCTCGCTCGCCGACGTCGAATCCTTCCGGTCGGCGGTCTTCTGGATGATGGGGAACCTTTCCGCGGCCGCCTGGGGGTCCAACGCGCTGCTGGCCGCGCTGGTCACGGCCGGGGCGGCGGTGGTGCTGGCGCTGGCCCGCCCATTCAACCTCCTGTCGCGCGGGGAGGAGGTCGCGTACTACCTCGGTGCACCGGTGCCGCGGGTGAAGCTCACCGCGTACCTGGCCGCGTCGCTGATGGTGGCGGCGGCGGTGGCGGCGGCCGGCGTGATCGGGTTCGTGGGGCTGATCGTGCCGCACGCCGTGCGACTGGCGTGGGGGAACGACCACCGGCTTCTCCTTCCCGCCTCGTTCCTCGCGGGGTCGGCCTTCCTGCTCCTGGCGGACACCCTGGCGCGGATCGTGGTGGCGCCGGTGGAGCTGCCGACCGGTGTGGTCACCGCGGTCTTCGGGGTCCCGTTCTTCGTGGCACTGCTGATGCGGGGAGGGCGGCGGTGAGCGGCGCCGGCCGGGTGGAAGCGCGTGGCGAGAGCGGTCCTCCGGGCCGCCGGCGTCCGGTGTTGCGGGGCCGGGAACTCACCTTTTCCCATCCGCGCGCGGACAGGCCCGCAGTGACGGAAGTCTCGGTATCGGTCGCGCCGGGACGACTTCTGGCGGTGGTGGGGCCGAATGGGGCGGGGAAGACGACCCTGCTCAGATTGCTCGCGGGATCGCTCAGGCCCCAGGCGGGCGAGGTGCGCCTCGACGACCGGTTGCTGGCTGAATTCGGTGACCGGGAACGGGCGCGGACCCTGGCCGTGGTGCCCCAGTCGGAGTCCTCCCCCTTTCCCGTGACGGTGCGGGAGATGGTGGGGATGGGAAGATACTCGCATGTGGGTACATGGGAGCGCGAGGGAAGCCGGGACCGCGCGGTCGTTGAAGCCGCACTCGAACGCTGCGCGCTCGTTCCGTTTGCCGGCCGGCAGCTGGACCGGCTCTCGGGAGGGGAGCGGCAGCGTGCCAGGATCGCCCGGGCGCTGGCACAGGAGGCCCCGGTCCTCCTCCTCGACGAGCCGGCCGCCGGCCTGGATCTGCGGTACCGGATGGAACTCTTTCACCTGCTGAGGGAGCTTCGCGGCGATGGGCTCGCCGTGCTCGTCATCACCCACGACCTGAACCTCGCCGCCCGCTTTGCCGATCGCCTGCTGCTTCTGGACCTCGGGCGCGTGCGGGCGGACGGCGCTCCGGGGGCGGTTCTGTCCCGGGAGATGCTGGAAGAGGTGTATGAATGGCCGCTGCGGGTCATGGGACATCCCGGGCCCGGTGTCGACACGGGAGCGCCTCAGACGATTCCCCTGCGGCGGGCCCGGGCGCGGGGCCCGCGTTCCTGAGTCCGCGGGACGGAGAAGGGTCCGAAACGTTGCCAGAGCGCTTGCGGTCGACCACGTTTTGATATGGGTGGAGACAGCGTCGGCGCATCGACCGGTCGAGTAATGTCCTTTCTGTTCAGAGGTTTGCGTGAGCCCGGATGCATCGTCGGCCGAATGCCGTGGGGATTCTGTCCGCGGGCTCCCGGCGGCGCGGCCCGGGCGTCGTGCGGACCGCACTCTCCCCGCGTCGGCCCGCGACTCTGGGTGGCCCTGGCCGTTGCGGGAGCCCTGGCGTGCGGAGAGGGGGGCACGAAGCCCGTGAACAAGCCCCCCTCGGCGGTCGGACGGATCCCGGACCGGGTGGTCGCGGTGGACAGCGCGGTCGTGTTGGATGTGCGTCCGTACTTTGCCGATCCGGATGGCGACACTCTGACCTATGCGGCGACCTCGTCCAGCGCGGCCACGGCCACGGTTGTGGTGTCGGGAAGCATGGTCACGGTGACGGGGGTGGCGGCGGGGAGCGCGAGCGTGACGGTGACGGCGCGCGATCCGGAGGGACTTGCGGCGGAGCAGGTCTTCGGGGTGACGGTTCCGAACCGGGCCCCCGCGGCCGTCGGCACGATCGCGGACCGGTCCGTCTACGTGGACAGTACGGCGGCGGTCGATGTCGCCGGGCACTTCACGGACCCGGACGGGGACTCCCTGGCATACGCGGCGGCCTCGTCGGACGCGTCGCGGGTGGCGGTGGAGGTGTCGGGTGCGGTGGTGACGGTCACCGGCATGGCGGTCGGCGGCGCGACAGTGACCGTAACCGCCGCGGACCCGGGGGACCTGGCGGCCCGGCAGGTCTTCGAGGTGACGGTTCCGAACCGGGCGCCGAACGCGGTGGACAGGATCGGGGACCGGGTGGTGGAGGTGGACAGTGTGGCAGTGGTGGACTTGGCGGCCTACTTCACCGATCCCGACAGGGACTCGCTGGCATACGCGGCGGCCTCGTCCGACTCCACCCGCGCGACTGTCGAGATGTCGGGCGGCGTGCTCACCGTGACCGGCGTGGCTTCGGGCGCCGCGACGGTGACGGTGACGGCGGCGGATCCGGGCGGATTGACGGCCCGGCAGGTCTTCGGCGTGGCGGTCCCGAACCGGCCGCCGGTCGTGACGGGCCCGATCGGGGACCGGGAAGTTCATGTCGGCGACACGGTTGTGGTCGACCTGTCGGACCATTTCGCGGACCCTGACGGTGATGCCCTGGAGTACGCGGCGACTTCGGCGGACACCGCCCGCGCGTCGGTCTCGGTGTCGGGAAGCATGGTCACGATGGCGGGAGCGACGGTGGGAAGTACGACCATGGCGGTCACCGCGAGGGATACGGCCGGCCTCGAGGCGGCGCAGTCCTTCGGGGTGACGATTCCGAACCGGGCGCCGGTGGTCGTGGGCGCGATTGCGGACCGGGAGATTCATGTGGGCGATACGGTCGCGGTGGATGTCGCGGCCTACTTCGCGGACCCGGACGGGCAGGATCTGGAGTACGCGGCGGCCTCGTCGAGCGAGGCGGCGGTGACGGTTGCGGTTGCCGGGAGTACGGTGACCGTCTCGGGCACGGGGGTCGGAAGCGCGACCGTCACCGTAGCCGCGGAGGACCCCGGCGGACTTCGCGCCGAGCAGGTCTTCGAGGTGACGGTGCCGAACCGGGCGCCGGTGCCGGTGGGAACGATCGCCGACCGGGAGGTGGAGGTGGACAGCGTGGGGGAGCTGGATGTCGCGCGGTTTTTTACGGAACCGGATGGTCAGTTGCTGGAGTACTCGGCCGCGTCGTCGAATCCGGACCGGGCGGCGGTGACGGTTTCCGGCAGCACGATGACGGTTACGGGTGTGGCCGCGGGCCGCACCACGGTGACGGTGCTCGCGACAGACCCGGGCGGACTGCGGGCCGAGCAGAGCTTCGGGGTGCTGGTGCCGAACCGGCCGCCGCTGGCGGTGGGCACGGTCACGGACCGGGAACTGTTTGTGGGCGATACGGTTGCGGTGGACATGGAGGCGTACTTCAGCGACCCGGACGGGGACACCCTGACCTATGTCGGGGCTTCCTCGGACGCGGCCAGCGCCTCCATAACCATGTCGGGGAGTACGATGACCGTGCGGGCCCGGGGTGTCGGCGGGGCCACCGTCACCGTGACCGCCCGGGACCCGGAGGGGTTGGCGGCCCGGCAGCGCCTGCTGGTTACGGTCCCCAACCGGGCGCCGGAGCCGGTGGGCACCATCGGTGACCGGGAAGTCCACGTGGGCGACACGGTGGTGGGGGATGTGGAGGAGCACTTCACCGACCCCGACGGCCATTCCCTCGAGTATGCGATCGCATCCTCGGATCCGACCCGTGTGCGGGTCTCGGTGTCGGGAAGCGTCATGGCGGTTCGCGGTGTGGGTGTGGGGAACGCGACCGTGACCGTGACGGCCCGTGATCCGGAGGGGCTGGCGGCCGAGCAGCGTTTCGCGGTGTCGGTGCCCAACCGGGCGCCGGAGGCGGTCGGCACGATCCCGGACGCGGAGGTCCACGTGGGCGGCGCGGTGGTCGTGGATCTCGCCGGATACTTCTCGGACCCGGACGGAGAGGAGTTGGCGTACACGGCGGTCTCGTCGAGCACGGGCGCGGCGACGGCCGAGGTGTCGGCAGGCCTGCTCACGGTTGCCGGCGTGGCCGTGGGGAACCTCACCGTGACGGTGACGGCAAGGGATCCCGGGGGACTGGCGGCCGCGCAGCGGTTCCGGGTGACGGTGCCCAACCGGGCGCCGGAGGCGGTGGGCACGATCCCGGACGCGGTGCTGGTAAAGGACTCCTTCTCGGTGTTCGATGTGGCGGAGTACTTCACGGACCCGGATGGCCAGGTGCTCCGGTACTCCGCCGTGTCGTCGGACTCCGCCACGGCGACGGCAACGGTGTCCGGCACCACCATGTTCCTGCAGGGCGTGGCCCACGGCACCGTAACCGTAACCGTGACGGCCAGAGACCCGGGTGAACTGACGGCCGGGCAGTCCTTCCGGCTCACCGTGCCGAACCGGCCGCCCGTCGCCGTGGGCGCGATCGCGGACAGGGAGGTGGAGGCCGACAGCGTGGAGGCGGTGGATGTCGTCGCGTACTTCGAGGATCCCGACGGCGACGTACTGCGGTATGGCGTGAGTACGTCGGACACGTCCCGGGTGGCCGTGTCGGCGACCGGCAGCGTCGTCACCCTGAGGGGGGTGGCCGGGGGGAGCGCGACGGTGACCGTGACCGCCACGGACCCGGGTGGGTCGGCGGCCGAACATGACTTCGTGGTGACGGTCCCCAACCGGGCACCGGAGCCGGTGGGCGCGATGGACGACCAGGTGATCGAACCCGGCACCTCCGCGTGGGTCGAGGTTTCTCCGAATTTCACCGACCCGGACGGCGACGTCCTGACCTACTCCGCGACTTCATCGAACACGGGCGTCGCAACGGTCGAGGTTGCGGGCGACACGGTCACCGTTGCGGGCGACGCCGAGGGCACGGCGACCATCACCGTCACGGCCCGGGATCCAGGCGGGCTGGCGGCCGCGCAGCGATTCGACGCGACGGTGGAGGTGCCCAACAATTCCCCGCAACCGGTCGACACGATCCCCGGCCGGACCATCGAGGCGGGCGAAGAATTCTCGATCGACGTGGAGCCGTACTTCTGGGACCCCGACGGTGACGAACTGGAGTACGAGGCCATATCGTCCAGCGAGGAGGTCGCAACGGCGGACATCGTGGGCGCCGCCCGGCTGAACGTGGAGGGGCAGGCCAGAGGCGAAGCCACCATCACCGTGACCGCCACGGACCCCGGAGGCCTCGCCGCGGTCCAGGAATTCGATGTCGAGGTCCCCAACCGGGCACCGTATGTGGACAGGGAACTCGAGGACCTGCCGGACGCCACCCCCGGGGAACGGTACCGAGCGGTTCTCGGAAGTGTGTTCGTCGATCCCGACGGCGATTCGCTCGCCTACACGGCCTCGTCCTCGGACACCGATGTGGCCGAAACGGAAATCGAGGGGGACACGATCTACATGACGGCGGTCGACGTGGGCACCGCGACCATCACGGTAACCGCCACCGATTCGGCCGGCCTCTCCGCCACCGACGAGTTCGAGTTCACGGTGATCGCGGCCCGGTTCGACATGGGGCTGCTCTACGCCCCGGACGTCACGGACACACTGCGTTCGCTGATCCGGAAGACGCGGGACGAGTGGAAGTCGATCCTGTACGACACGGAACTCAATGATGTCAGGGTCCCCGATATCATCGTGTGCCTGGGACTCCTGGCGCGCAATGTCGGCGTGGTGGACGACCACCTGGTGCTGATGGACGTCCGCGAGATCGACGGCGCCGGCGGCATTCTGGCCTACGCCGGCTACTGCTACAGGCGCCTGTCGGATGGATCCCCCATCGTCTCCGCCGCGGTCTTCGACAAGGCCGATGTCGACACGCCCCTTGCGTATGGAAGCACGGAGGATGTGATCTTCCACGAGATCGCCCACGGTCTGGGCTTCAGCTCCAGGCACTGGAACCACAAGGACCTGCTCGAAACGGGCGACGACCCGCACTTCGAGGGTGAGATGGCCATTGAGGCCTTCGACGATGCGGGCGGGGAGGACTACGACGACGAGAAAGTGCCGGTCTCGTCCCCGGACCACAGCCACTGGCGCAAGTCGGTGTTCGGACGCGAGGGCATGACGCCAAGCCTGAAACTGGGAGTGAAGAACCCGTTCAGCGCCATCACCCTGCAGGCGATGGCCGACATCGACTACGAGGTCGACGTGTCGCTGGCGGACGACTATGAACTCCCGGACAACTCCGCACCGCCGCCGGGGCCCCAGGGCGACACGGCGCGGGTGCTGGATCTGAGCAACGATGTCGCCTGGACGCCGGTGACGGTGCTCGGTCCGGACGGCACGATCATTCGCGTCATTCGGCCTCCTCCGGGGCTGGGAGTCGTTCGGAGTGGCCTCCGGGAAGCGAAGTTGGCGTCTCCGCGGGTCCCCGGCGGGGCGGAGGAGCAGGTGAGGTTCGAGGGACCGGGGAGCAGGACGATGTGGCGCCTCGTCCGATGACCGGGTGCCCGGAAGGCGTTTCGGAACCGTGACACGGATACGGGACTGCACGATCTGCGTTTCTTGCCGTTGGGCCATGCATGGTTCCGCCTTGCGTAAAACGCGGGATAATCACCATCGAATGGCGGGAAACCCCATACATCGTTTCCCGGCCAATACGGTATGCATCAGGAAGTCATTCCCAAGACAACGCCGTCCAGACCGATGTCAGACTATGGCCTCAAGAGCACTACGACGATCCAAGTAAGGGTGGGCAAACTGGTTACGGTAGCTGCGCAGGCAGCCGTAGCAGCTTGAATCGCAGCCGCAATTCCCCCGAACCCGCTTCCTGGCATTGGCGAGCACTTCGTCAAACATGGTCTCTTGCTCCAGTTGGGCCACCAGCCCGGCGCCGCCCGGAACGTTGTCGTACAGCACGATGGCGAACTCGGCCCGATTGGTGCCGCCGGCGATAGTTGCGTTCAGGTCCGTGTCGGGCACGTCCAAGGCCTCCGCGGCCCCGAGTAGTATCGCATACGCCACGGAATAGGCCCCCCACTCGCTGCGTATTCCCGGAAACTGGAGACGCACGACATCGGTAACCATTTCGTGCCCCAGCGAAAACCGTCCCAGCTTTCCGTTGCAAGGAGAATCCGACGGCGATTTGTGAGTCGCCTTAGGCGCGGTCATGTGAGCACCGCAAGAACGGCAGATGAGGAACCCCGCGCGCTGTCTCCCCTCGCAGAGGATGACGAGCCTCCCCGGTTGAGCCTTGGTGACTTGAACGCCGGAGAGAGTCCTCGTCTCGGGCAGGTCAACGTTGTCAAAGCCGCGAAAAAACGGCCGCGTAGTGTACAGGCGTCGCGCCCTCCCGTACGGTTCCTTCGGTTGCTTGAAGAGCGGCGTCACGAACCCGAACTTCGGTATCAGGTACTTTCTTGCATGGGGCGGTGCGTTCGGGTCGCGCACGTTCCACCGCGTGAAGCTGCGCGCGTCGTCGTACCGGTAATGACAAACTGGCCATTCCTTGCCGGACACCTTCTTCACGCCGCAGGATTCCCACTCCAGCTTGTTGGCGACCACCTTGCCTCCGGGCGCGTATTCCGCGATTGCCTGCGACAGATCCCGCTGGAGCGCGACACCCGTTCTGTTGCCGTCCCGGGGACGAGTGTCGAGTTCGACGACATCCACCGGGAACCCGTACTTGGGGATGACGGTCTTGCGGGAAAGAAAGTTCAGCGTCTGCTGGCCAGCGATGGTCCTCATGCGGGCTTCCACTCTGTTCGTGCCCTTCCGTCGGTCGAACAGGTCCCGCCGGTGACGCTCCATGTCGAGGTAGTCGGAACACACTTCCATCTCTGCGGCGGCTAACCGACTGTCGGGTCCCGCAACGTGCTCCGCCCAAGCGTCCGCGTCGAGCCCGGTGCTCTTGTGCAGTGGTTCGGGAACGATCTCGCGCAGTGATGCCGTCAACGCGGCGTTATTCTCACAGAACGCCCTCAGGTCGATCGTCGCTTGCGGCTCCTGCCAGTCTGCAACCAAGTCCTCCACATGCTTGAAGCGCGTGGCGTTGCCGTTACTTCTGAAGAAAGCGGACAGGGTGGTGGCCACCATGTGTCGGAGGATGATGGTCCGGTTCGTCAACCGCAGGCGGGGCGGGTGCACGGCACCGCGGATCACGCGTTGTTCTGGATCTTCGTAGTGATAGAGGTCGTGCGGATTCCGGCGGCAGTACGTGAGGGCCAAGCCTGGAGTCGCCGCTCGCCCCGCGCGCCCAACGCGTTGCGTGTAGTTGAAGGGCTCCGGCGGCACGTTGCGCAGAAACACCGCATCGAGATCCCCGAGATCGACACCGACCTCGAACGTGGTTGACGAACTGAGCAGGTGGATCTCGCCCTTCTTGAACCGGTCCTGTCGGCGGCGCGCCTCGTCGCTGTCGATCTGGGCGGTATGCTCTTCCGCCTTCAGTGCCGGCGGGAGGTTCACGGTGTCGTAGAGAATCCGATAGTGATTCTCCCCAAGACGCCGTTGATTGGCGGAGACCAGGTGGCCGGGGCATCCGTTGCGCGGGCAGACACCACGGATGTTGTGGGTGATCAGGCTTGCGCAGATACCGCATTCCGAGACCTCAGCAGGATCGGCGAGCATGATGCGTAGCCAAGCCGAATCGAGTCGAAACGTCCCGTTCGCCTTGCAGTGTGCCGGGGAAGCCCACTAAGTGGCACATCCACTTCCAGCCCCTCTTGAACAGCCTCAACATCGCACGCGAGCTCTACGGCGGGGCTGGCCTCGTCCTTGGCCACACCCGGAAGCCGGGTCGTTGCTGGCTCGTTTCGCTTCGAGAACCGCCATCGGTTGGCCATGACAGTCGCCGGGCACACAAGTCGAACCGCGTACGCTCGGACGCCGTCTCTTCGGCAGGGCGGCGATCTTGACTGCGGGGGAGGTTTCGGTGCTGGCTCTCATACCCCGACCCAGGGATTCACGATCTCGAGCCCCATGTCCTCGAAATCGCGAACGTTGCGCGTCGCAAGCCTCATGCGCCCAGCCATCGCGATGGCTGCGATCTGGCAATCCGCCGAAGCCACCGGCCGACCGGCGGAGCGGCGCGCGGCGGCAATGTGGCCGTAAGCACGGGCGGCGTCGCTGTCGAACGGGAGCACCCGGTCCTCGAAGGCGTCGCTCAGCATCGCCTCGATCCTGAAGAAGAGCGTCTCGCGGCGCCGACCAAACGGGAGGATGGCGGCGCCGTAGCGCAACTCCGCTTCGCTCACAGCCGAGAGGAACAGGTCCTCCACGGGATGGCCCGAGACCCAGCGTGCGACCGCTGGCTCGGGCGATTCGCGCATCAGTTCGGAGACGACATTGGTATCAAGCAGCGTGGACATGGCTCCCCGATTACTCGAAGGACGGCGGCTCACGGGCGGGGTCGCGCTCGGGCAACTCCAGGTCTACTCCGTTTTCCGGCCCGAAGTGGGATCGGATGATGCTCGTCAGGTCTCGGGATCTCTTCGCGCGCCCGACGGCCCTGCGAAGAATCTGCCGGACTTCCTCCTCCATTGAGTTGCCGTTGTCGGCCGCCCGCACCCGCAGGCGGGTCCGTATATCGTCGTCGAGGTTGCGGATCGTGATGCTTGCCATGGCTTGCCTCCTTGCGCGGCAACA
>CAZTOF010000838.1:0-3034 GCA_964615515.1 uncultured Gemmatimonadaceae bacterium | reverse complement strand
CGGCACCACGATCCGACCCGCTCCCACCATCTCCGCGAAGTGCCTGTAGACCAGCGCGGCGGGCAGGATCACGTCGGCGCGGTCGGGACGCAGCCGCAGTTCATGAAGCCTCTCCGGGACGGTCATCATGGAGAGAAGGTGGATGACGGCATCGAGCCGGTTGAGCGACAGCATGGCCGGCTGGAGGGGGTCCGCGTAGCTGAGCGCGAGCTGCGCGATGGCCTCGATGTTGCCGCCGGTGGCTACGAAGGCGGTCGGACCGGGGTAGGCCTCTGGGGGCGGAATCGTCAGAGGACGGAGCTGGCGGCGCACCCAGGCGAGCAGCGAGTCGTGGCACCCTTCGGCCTCGGCCAGCGTCTCCAGCAGACGAACCGTCCCCACCCGGTACGATTCACTCCACAGTATCCCCGTGTCGTCCACCACCGAGACTTCGACGCTGCCACCCCCGAGGTCGACCAGGATCCACCGTCCCCGCGACAGGTCCACGCGGCTGCCCACGGCCAGGTGAACCAGCCGCGCCTCTTCCCGCCCGCTGATCGGCTCAAGTGTGATGTCAGATTCCGCCATGATTCTGTCCAGGAATCTGTCACGGTTCTCCGCTTCGCGCGTGGCGCTGGTCGCGACCGCCCGAAAGTGCTCGACCCCGTACGCATCGATCTCGCGGCGAAAGAGCCGAAATGCCGCCAGCGCGCGGTCCGTCGTGTCGTCGTCGAGTCCGCCGCGTGTGAAGACCCGGTGGCCGAGCCGGATCGGCTCGCGGATTCGGTGGACGACGGTGTAGGACGCCGGCGAATCGAAGTCCGCAACGACGAAGCGGATCGCGTTCGAGCCGGCGTCGATGGCGGCGACGCGGGTCATGCTGGGTGCGCGGTGCGGCGCGGGTTTGTCCACGGACTGCTCGCGTTCACCAGTACTCGACCTCCAGACCTTCGACCCGGTGGAAGCTGCGGCGGTCCCGGGTGGCCACGCGGTAGCCGAGGTGCAATGCGGTGGCCGCGATGATCAGGTCGTGAGGGCCGACCGGGGTGCCGGCGCGCGACAGCTGAGCACCGAGCGTCGCGTGTACCCGTGCGACCTCGAGATCGAAGGAAACCACGGGGAAGACCTCCAGCCATGTCCGGGCGAAGGCCTCCGCCGCGACGCGCCGGGCTCCGTCCACGCGATGGAGGCCGTGGAGCACTTCGGCCGCGGTGATCGCGGCGATCGCCAAGGGCCCGTCCCGCGGACCCGGGCGTGCCAATACGCGCTCCCGGTCCAGCAGCCCGTGTTCCACCGCGATCAGGACGCTGGCGTCGATCAGGGTTCCCAAGGACTCTTCGGCACCTCGACGCGGTTGAACATTGCGATCCCTTCCTCCACCGCGCGCGCGTATTCGCGACCGGCGGAGGGGACCTTTCCGGTGCGAACCAGTTCGACGAAGTCGCGACCCGTAAAGACCCGGTCCTCCACCGGGGCGATCCGGGCGACCGGTTTTCCGTGCCGCTCCACGACGTAGACGGCGCGATCTTCCCGGACCCGCGCCAGGATCTCGCCGAGGTTCCTGGCGGCCTCGGTGGCGCTCACGACGCGTGAGCGGGTCGGTCCTGTTCTTCGTTTCGTCATTTTCGCAAATTACGGATTTTACAGGAAATATGCAATCTCGCCGGGCCGCCGCGTCCCTTTGAATCGATCAGCCGGGTCGAGGATGCCCCGGGCCCGTGCAGGACCACGACGGACCGGGCCGACCCTTGCCTTGATGTCAGTAGCTACATGTAGCCAAATTATCTTCATGCGATCCATCGGAATCAGAGCGTTGAACAGCAGACTCAGCGAGTACGTGAGGCTGGCGGCTGGTGGCGAGACCGTTCTCGTCACGCACCGGGGGCGCGTCGTAGCCGAAATCGGCCCTCCGCGAGGTGGGAGGAGTCCCATCCTGGCGGACGCCATGCTTGCCGACGCGGTCCGGAAGGGTTGGTTGACGCCCGCACTGTCTCCGGGATCCGAGCCCTCCCGTGGCGGGCCTCCGGAGGCCGGCCTATCCGAGTTGCTCAGTGAACTGGAAGGTGACCGAAGCGACCGGTGATCTACGTCGACACCTCGGTCGCCCTCGCCCACCTGTTCGCCGAAGACCGGCGACCCCCGGCTTCGTTCTGGACCGAAACCCTCGTTTCCAGCCGTCTGCTCGAGTACGAGCTCCGGACGCGCCTGCATGCCCGGGAGGCGACGGCGGCGCGCGCCGAGGCCGCGCGGGAGGTGATCGCTCGCATCTCGCTGCTGGAGCTTGCTCCCCTCGTATTGGCCCGCGCCCTGGATCCGTTTCCGGTATCCGTACGCACGCTCGACGCGCTACACCTCGCATCGTGCCGGTTTCTCCAGGACCGGGGACAGCGGGTCGAACTCGCCAGCTACGACCATCGAATGGTGAACGCCGCGCGCGCGCTCGGCATCCCGGTGCGGGAGCTGCCCTGATCGGCGATGCATCCGGGCTGGACACTGACGCTCTGCGTTGCTTTTCGGGCGAATAGCGCTGCTATTCCCGCTTCAAAGCGCCTTGCCGGCCCGGCGCTTCGCCGCTCTCGGTGCTCGCGGGAGTTTCCCGTGAAACTCCACCCTGTATCAGCGCCGCGGGGTGGCCGGCCCACCGGGGCCATGACCGTTATCCACGGACTCCCGGCCGCTTCGCCGCCCCGTAGTGGATCCCGTTGAAGAGCAGCGGGAACGTCCCGTGGGACTGCGACCGGAAGGTGATCTTGGGGCCGAACAGGAAGAGCTTCCCGGCCCCGATGCCGGCCTCGATCATGCTCGCGCCGCCCTGCAGGTGATGCTGGCCCCACGCCCAGCCGCTCACCAGGGGCTCGGCGGTGTCGTACCACGCCAGGCGGCGCACGTTCGCGGCGCCGTCCTCGATCCGGTAGACGGGGCTGTGGCTGTGCAGCACGCGCACGCGGTCGCCGAGACCGTGGGTGACCGGGCTGCCGTGTTCGACGCGGATGTCGTGGATCGAGGACGGCGCCGCGAACGTGCGCCGCCTGGCGTGGTACGACACCGCCGAGCC
>CAZTOF010000837.1:0-1817 GCA_964615515.1 uncultured Gemmatimonadaceae bacterium | reverse complement strand
CGGGCGGCCCCGGTAGGCGCTGGTGCCGTCCGTGTAGATCGGCGCGTCGGGATGGGCCACGCTGTCCACGAAGTCCAGCAGCGTTTCCCTGTCCGCCTTCGGAACCACGCGGGCGGCCACCTGGTTCGTCTCGCGGTCCTTCGCGCCCACGACCGGCACCTTGCCGCCCGTGCCGCCGCGTATGCCCTTCTTCTTGCTGCGGTGCTTGTTCCGCTCCTTCCCGCCGATATACGTCTCGTCGATCTCGACCGGGCCGGGCAGGTGCGGCACCTCCGGCTCGCCGTCGAACGCCTCACGGATGCGGTGGAGCATGAACCACGCCGTTTTCTGCGTCACGCCGATGTCGCGGCGCAGCTTCAGGCTCGATATGCCCTTCACGTGCGACACGTCGAGATAGATGGCCCACACCCATTTCCGTAGGCGGATCTTCGACGACTCCAGCGCCGTGCCCGTCTTGACGCTGAAGTGCGCCCGGCAGTCGCGGCACCGGAACGGCATCGTCGGATGGTTCACCCGCGATGTCCGGCACGACCCGCACCGGACGCAGCACCGTTCCCCGTCCGGCCATATCTGCCGCTCGAACCACCTTTGGGCCGCCGCCTCGTCGGGAAACATCTCCGCCAGCTTGAGCAGCGAAATCCCCTTCCGGTACGGCCTGCCCGGCCCCTTTCCCGCTTCACCCTTTCGGGCTTCCCGCTCCTTCCTGTTCATGCCGTCCCCCTTTCGTTGAGGATCGAGTTGGTTTCCCGCCCAGCCACGATACACGCCGGACGTTCCGTCCGGCTACTTTCGTATGTACATCCCACTTTGATTGACATAATGTAATGTTGTCTTTACATCGCGAAACGCTAAAGCGGAGCGACCAGCCCGGATGCATCGCCGCTCGAATGCCGTGGGGGATCTTGTCCACGGGCTGCTACGCTCCGAGAGGATGGCCCCCGGCTCAGGTCTTCGCCTGGAGCGGTCCCGCCGCCTGCGCCTTCTTCCGTTCCCGCGCGATGAGGATCTGCTGGGGGATCATCGCCAGGTTGAAGCTGGCGTAGTAGAGGTTCAGCCCCGACGCCAGGCGCCAGAAGATCACCAGCATCATGATGGGCAGGATGTACATCATCATCTTCATCTGCGGGTTCGCGGCCGCCGCCGCCCTCATGCTGATCCACTGCACCACGAAGAGACTGGCGGCGAGGAATACGGGCAGGATGTAGAGGGGGTCGGGAGCCGAGAGGTCGGCCAGCCACATGAAGGACTGGCCCCTGAGTTGAATCGTGTTCTGGAAGACGAAGAAGAGCGCGATCAGCATCGGCCAGGGAATCAGCAGCGGAACGCACCCGGCCAGCGGATTGACGCCGTGCTCCTTGTAGAGCTTGATCGTCTCCTCCTGCATCTTCTGGCGATCGTCCTTGTACTTCCGCTTGATGTCCTCCATCAGGGGCGCGGCGGCCATGTTCTTGAGCTGCGACCGCATCGCCTTCTGGTTCAGGGGCCAGAGCACGACCCGCACCAGGAGGCCGATCACGATCAGGACCCAGCCGTAGGTGAGGTTCAGGTGGTCGTGGAGCATTCTCATGGTCCACAGCGCAACCGCCACGAACGGGCGGATGATCGGGCGGAAGACCGCCCAGCCGATCGGATTCACCTCGTGCAGGTCGTTACCGACGGCGGCCAGGAGGTCGCGGTCGATGGGGCCCAGGTAGGCACGGTAGGCATAGCTGCCGTCCTCTCCCACCGGCAGGCCCACGCGCACCGCGGCCCTCCCGGTACCGGGTATCGGGTCGGCCCAGACGCCGGCCAGCGAAGCCTCCCCCCCACCCCCGTCG
>CAZTOF010000836.1:0-2635 GCA_964615515.1 uncultured Gemmatimonadaceae bacterium | reverse complement strand
GCCCGCACCCCCGCCGCGCTCTCGATGTAGGAGGTCGTGGTCGACGTGCCGAGAAGCGATCCCACGATCGTGGCCGAGCTGTCCGCGACCAGGGCGCGCTTGAGCCCGGGGACCCGCCCCGTGCCGTCGGTCAGCCCCGCCTCGTTGAGCACGGCGACCAGTGTGCCGCTGGTGTCGAACAGGTCGACCATGAGAAAGGCGAAGATGATCGCGACGAGTCCCACTTCCAGCGCGCCCGCGATGTCGAGCTCGAAGGCGGTCGGGGCCAGCGACGGCGGGGCGGCGACCAGCGACTCGGGGGCCGGCGAGAGCCCGGAGAGCCAGCCGATCCCGGCCACGATGAGGATGCAGAGCAGCACCGAACCCGGTTGCTTGAGGTGCTCCATGGCCACGATCGCCACGAACCCCGTGACCGCGAAGAGCGCCGGCCACTCGGTGAGATTGCCGAGCGTCACCAGAGTGGCGTCGCTGCCCACCACGACGCCGGCGCTGCGCAGCCCGATGATGACGAGGAAGAACCCGATCCCGGCCGCGATCGCGTGCTTCTGCGAGCGCGGAATGGCGTTCACCACCCATTCGCGGATCGGCAGCACGGACAGGACGAGCATCAGCACGCCCGAGCAGAAGACGGCACCCAGCGCCGCCTGCCACGGCAGGCCCATCGTACCCACGACAACCGCCGCGAAGTAGGCGTTCAACCCCATCCCCGGTGCCAGGGCGATGGGGAAGTTGGCGTACAGGCCCATCACGGCCGAACCGAAGGCCGCGGCCACGCAGGTGGCGACCAGCACGGCCCCGGCGTCCATCCCCGTCCCGCTCAGGATCTGCGGGTTCACGAAGATGATGTAGGCCATGGTGAGGAAGGTGGTGAAGCCGGCCACGATCTCGCGGCGGAACGTGGAGTTGCGTGCTTCGAGTTCGAAGTACCTCAGCACGGGGGCTTTCTCCTTTGGGGATGGTGGGTTAGGGGATCGGGACGCCGCTGGGAAGAGGCGCTTCGCGTGTCCGCACATGACCCTACGGGTTGCAGGGGATCGCCGCTAGGGAGTGGGGGGACGTGTGGGGGGACGAGCCTGTCCGGATGGGTGGCAGCGCGAATGCCGGGGGATCCCTTCCACAGCCTCTTCGGGTGGGGACTCTTTCCGCTCCTCGCGTCAGGGTCCCAGCGCCCCGATCGGAATGACCCCCACAGCTCCACCGCCAACATGTCCGTAGCCGCCCGGGAGGACCACGGCCAGTGCGGCGGGCTCCCCGCGTCCCCCGCGCCTCATGCGCTGTGCGAGTCGTCGCAGATTGCCGGCTCCTTCCTCCACCCAGCGTTCGCCGAGCTTGACTTCGAAGGCCGCCCAGCTTCCGTCGTCCGTCTCGGCGACCGCGTCGACTTCCAGGCCCCCCTTCTCGCGGTAGTGGAAGACCTCGGCTTCGATCGCCTGGGCATAGACCCGCAGATCCCGGATCACCATCGACTCGAAGAGGAAGCCGAGGTACTCGAGGTCGTCCATGAGACGCTGTGGAGTGGCGCGGAGGGCGGCGACGGCCAGGGATGGGTCGGCCAGGTGCCGGACCGGGGTCGTGCGTAGCGTGGTCCGCGAGCGCAGGTGGGGTGCCCAGGCCGGCAGGTCCTCCACGATCATCAGTTGTTCGAGGGCTTCGAGGTATTCCGATGCCGTCTCCCACTTCATGATGGGGCCGCCTCCCCGCACATCGGTGATCAGCGTCGAGAGGGATGCGGGAGTCGCCACATTCCGGGCAAGAGACCGGAGCAGGCGTCCCACCTTCACGGGATCCCTTCGCCTGCCGCTGACCCGCGAGATGTCAACGCGGCGGATCTCGTTGAGATAGTCCCGATTCATGCGCAGGGCGCGCGCCAGGGGATAGCCCAGGTGGGCCGGCCAGCCGCCCCGGCAGAGGAGTTCGGCCAGTTCGGACACCGGCAGCTCCGACGGTTCGGAGCGCTGTGGAGTGCCGTCGAGCAGGCGCCGCAGCGAAATCTCTCCCGAGGAATGGCGGGTCTCGAAGAGGGAAAAGGGACGCATCCGCAGTCGCGTGAGGCGCCCCGCACCGGTGTGTCGCGTGATGTTGTCGGCGGGGACGGCGGATCCGGTCAGTATGAACTGTCCTGGTGCGCCCCGGTCGTCCACTGCCCGTCGCACATGATTCCAGATGTCGGGCTCCGTCTGCCATTCGTCGATCAGGCGTGGAGTCTTGCCGCGGAGCACCTCGCCGGGATCGACTCCGACCATGCGCCGCGCGTTGCGGTCGACGTCCAGCAGCACCTCGCTGGATGCATGATGCCTGCCGGTAACCGTCTTCCCGCAAGTCTTCGGGCCCTCCAGGACGACGGCGCCGGTTGCTGCGAGCCTCTCGGTGAGTTCCTGGTCGACGACTCGTGGCTGGTAGCTCAAGCTGTTGGCCTCCTGCGGCTCGGAACCGTTACCGCCCCACGCGGATCGCCAGCCTTGGCGAGGGAGTGATTCGGAGAATTCGGCTTGAATCTAACGGATAATTCGGCACACTGTCAACGGATAATACGGCAAATGATCAACGGCAAATATGCCGACCACTCAACGGAGAATCTGACCAACGATGTCTGCCACAAGGGGCGGCACCTACGGTGAGTTCAAACCTCCCGAGC
>CAZTOF010000835.1:0-1582 GCA_964615515.1 uncultured Gemmatimonadaceae bacterium | reverse complement strand
GCACCGCTTCTCGATCAAGTTCTACATGGTGGCGATCAGCTTCATCGTCTTCGACCTGGAGACGATCTTCCTGGTCCCGTGGGCGGTGCGGGTGCGCGAACTCGGCTGGGGGCCGTTCGTGGCGGTGTTCTTCTTCGTGGTCGTGCTGGCGGTGGGACTGGTCTACGAGTGGAAGAAAGGCGGTCTGGAATGGGAGTAGAAAAACCGGGCATCGTGGGCGCGGGATCGCCCGCCTTCCTCACCACCAGGCTCGACTTCGTGGTGAACTGGGCGCGGCGCAACTCCTTGTGGCCCATGCCCTTCGGAACCGCCTGCTGCGCCATCGAGATGATGGCCTCGGCGGCGAGCAACTTCGACCTGGCGCGCTTCGGGATGGAGCGCATGTCCTTCAGTCCGCGGCAGGCGGACGTGCTGATCTGCGCGGGGCGCGTGCCGTACAAGCTGTCGCCGGTGCTGCGCCGCATCTGGGACCAGATGATGCAGCCCAAGTGGTGCATCTCGATGGGGGCGTGCGCGTCGTCGGGGGGCGTCTTCGACGTCTACTCGATGGTGCAGGGGATCGACACGATCGTCCCGGTCGACGTCTACATCCCGGGGTGTCCGCCGCGTCCCGAGGGGCTGATCTACGGGTTGATGATGGTGCAGGAGAAGATCCGCGGCGAGAGCCTGGCCAACCACGCGGCGCTGAGGGCGGAGGACCCGCTGGCCGTGGGGCGGCCGCGGGCCGATGACCAGGAGGTCGCCGACCTGACCGGGCCCTTTGGGAACTCGACCCAGCAGAACCGGGTGAGCGGGCTGGTGGAGACCGGCGCCATCGGCCGCGCCGAGGACCGGCTGCCCTGACGATGTCGACGCACCTGTGTGACGGCCCGGGCCGGACGTGCGCGCGGTGACGGGCGATTCGTCTGCCGGCGGCGCCTTTGACGGCTTCGACCTCGTCGCGGCGGGGCCGGGCGTCGCGCGGGAGGACGCCGGTGAGGCGTCTGCGCCCGACAGCGTGCCTCCCGGGAATCCCTCGGTGACCACGCTCCGCGACCGGTTTCCCGGCGCGGTCCTGCGCAACGAGATCTGTGCCGGCGACGAGGACGTGGTCTATGTCGAACCCGGTCGCATCGGCGAGATTCTGCGGTGGCTGCACGGCGACCCGGACCAGCACTACGACCACCTGGCCGACGTCACCGCGGTGGACTACGGCGGCGGCAGGCCGCTGGAGGTCGTCTACCAGCTCTGGTCGATCCCGCACCGGGCGGCGCTTCGGGTGAAGTGCGAATTGCCGCTCGACGCGCTCGAGATCGAGAGCGTCACGGGGATCTGGGTGGGCGCCGACTGGCTGGAGCGCGAAGTCTACGACCTCTTCGGGATCACCTTCGCGGGACACCCGGACCTGCGTCGCATCCTGATGCCCGACAACTACGCCGAGGGGCACCCGCTCAGGAAGGACTTCCCGCTGCGCGGCCGCTTTTCGCGCGCCGAACAGACGCGCCGCGCCCTGACCCAGGACCCGGAGGACTACTACGTGCCCGGCGAGATCGCCGAGCGGGTGCCGCAGGTGGTCGAAGCCGGGGGCGCGGCGCGTCTGTTC
>CAZTOF010000834.1:0-5369 GCA_964615515.1 uncultured Gemmatimonadaceae bacterium | reverse complement strand
CCGGCTACCTCGCCGTCCCGAGCGGCGAAGGCCCCTTCCCCGCGCTGGTCATCATCCACGAGTGGAACGGCCTCCAGGACCGGGTGCGCCAGCTCGCCGACGACTTCGCAACCGAAGGCTACGTGACGCTCGCGGCCGACCTCTTCCGGGGACGGACCGGCTCGAACCGCGACGAGAACATGGCCCTGGTGCGGGAGGCACGGGCGAACCCGGAGGCGATGATCGCCAACCTCGACGCGGCGGTGGCCCACCTCAAGGCACGCCCCGACGTGACGGGAAGGGTGGGGGCGATGGGGTGGTGCTTCGGCGGCGGAGTCGCGCTGTCCTTCGGTCTGGACGGCGCCAACCACGAGGCCACGGCCATCTTCTACGGCCGCCTCGTGGACGACCCGGAGGTGCTCGCGCGCCTGGACCACGAGGTCTACGGCACCTTCGCCGCCCTCGACCGAGGCCCATCTCCCGAATCGGTCGCCGCCTTCGAGGCCGCGTTGCGGTCCGCCGGAATCGAGCACGACCTGCACATCTACGACGATGTCAACCACGGCTTCTGGCTGCGCGTGGACGGCGATCCCGAGGTGCGCACCGCCCCGGCCGCCGACGCCTGGCAGCGGCTGAAGGCGTACCTTCAGCGGACGCTGGGATGAGGCGGCGGGGAACTTGGGAGAACCGGTTGTTCCGGCTTATGTTACCTCCATACAAGGAGATAACATGATTCCGACCCGCATCGCCCTGGACCCCGACCTCTACGACCACGCCACCGAGGTGGCCCGCCGCCAGGACATCTCGCTCGCCGAGCTCTGCCGGCGCGCTCTGAGCCGGGAGGTCGCCCGCTACCCCGGTGCCGCCGTCCGCAACCAGGAGCGCAGGCCCTGGATGGCTTTTCTGGGCACCCTCGAGGGGCGCTCCGGCGACAGCCGCGCAGTCGACGAAATCGTCTACGGGCGGGACGCATCGTGAGCGCCCCCAAGGTCTTCCTCGACACCGGCATCTTCGTTGCCGCGATGAACGGCCGCGACAGGTACCACGAGCAGGCCAGGGCGATGTTCGCCGGCACCCCGCCCCGCTGGCACACCTCGGTGCTGGTCTGGTCCGAGGCCTACAACTGGTTCCTCCACCGGCACGGAGACGAGGCGGCGCGGTCGTTCGGCTCGATGGTCGCGAGCCTCGAGGGACTGGTCATGTTCACCGCCGACGCGGACCATCACGCCGAGGTCTGCCGCATGGCGGACCGAATGCGCGGTGAGCGCCTGACCTACGTCGACGCCTCGAGCCTGGTCCTCATCGACCGTCACGGGATCGGCACGGTGTGGTCGACGGACGGGCGCCTGGGACTCACGGGTGCGAAGGTGTTGCCGGGGCGGTAGCAGCCCGTGGACAAAATCCCCCCGGCATTCGAGCGGCGATTTATCCACGGACTGCCATGCCGACCGGGCGCCCGCCCGCCCCAGCACAAACGCGGCCTGTCCCCCGGCAGTGACGCACATCGTCCCCTTCCGGCGACTTCCGGCCCGGCCGGAACGTGGGGCCGGCGGCGTCGAATGTGCGATTGCGCCGCGCCCAGCCTCCATTTCGGGCGCCCGCGCCCTGGCACGGCTCTTGCTCTTAGCGAATCGCCGACCCACAGCTCACGGGAGAGTCATCATGTTCCAATCGAAGACGGAAACCAGCCACATGGGCGGGCTCCGGATCCTGGCCGTCCTGTCGCTGCTGCTGCCGCTCGGCACCCCCGAGCTGCACGCACAACAGCGCGGCTTTCTCTTTGGCACACCCAAGGCGACCCTGTCGCTGAAGGCCGGGGTGACCCTGCCCAGGGCGGGCGGCGGCAACGGCGGACTGAGTCTCTGGGACGACCTCCGGGATCAGTTGACGGTGCAGACGGCCGATCTCAGAGGCACCTACGTCGCGGGGGAGTTCGGCATCCGGGCGTCGGAGCGCGCGGACGTCGTCTTCGGCATCGGCTACACTTCGTCCGCGACGCGCTCCGAGTACCGGAAGTGGACGTACGAGGACGACCTGCCCATCAACCAGACGACCGAATTCACGACCATGCCGCTGACGGCCGGTCTCAAGGTCTACCTCATGCCGCGGGGGCGCGCGATCGGAAGCTACGCGTGGATTCCGCGCACCTTCAACGCCTACGGGGGAATCGCGGGAGGGATCGTCCGGTATCGTTTCGAGCAGCACGGCGAGTTCGTGGACTACGAAACGCTGGACATCTTCACCGACCGCCTCATGTCGAGGGAAACGGGCGCGACGGCGCAGTTCTTCGCGGGAGTCGACATCGGTGTCAACCGCCGCATGATGTTCACCGGAGAAGCCCGTTACGGACTCGCGAAGGCGCCCCTGGACGATTACCTCTTCCGCGGCTTTGCGGATCTGGACCTAACCGGACTGCAGATCAGCGGCGGAATCAGCTTCAGGTTGTGAGACCGATGAACAACGACGGAACGATGAACAAAACGAGGGGAGATACCATGGGTACGAAGAAGACCGCAGGATGGATTGGCAGCCTCGCCATGCTCGTGGCGCTCGCCGGCCTTCCGGATGCGACGAAGGCACAGACGGAGGAGCTGCGCGCCGGCTGGGGTCCCTTCCAGGGGTGCTGGCAGTCGCAGTCCGCCGACGAGGCCGAGGGCATTCTCTGCCTCGTCGCCAGCGGCCAGGACGTGGAAATGCTGACCATCGTCGAGGGATCGGTCGCCTTCCGCGAGCCCTTCGCCGCCGACGGGCTGACCCGCGAAATCGAACGCGACGGCTGCCAGGGCACGGAATCGGCCCGTTTCTCGGGCGACCGGCTCCGTCTGTACACCGCCTCCGACGTCGCCTGCGCCGGTGAAGCGCCCCGCAGGAGCACGGGCATCATCACCATGACCGGTCCGTCCGACTGGCTCGACGTGCGGGCCATCGAGGTGAACGGCGCGACGACCGCGTGGTCCCAGCACTACCGCCGCACGAGCAGCCACGTGCTGGCGGACCTGGGACTGGTGGACGTCATCGCCCCGGTCGATCCCTTCGCGCTGCGGGGAATCGGCCACGCACCGGACCTCGTCACCGTCGACCACGTGATCGACGCTTCCCGAAACGTGAAGAGCGAGGCGGTCGAGGGGTGGCTGGTCGAGATGGGTCGGGAGCTCGCCGGTCTGGACGCCGAAGACCTGATCCGGATGGACGACGCGGGCGTTTCGGCGGCCGTGATCGACGTGGTGGTCGCGGTTTCGTTCCCCGAGCACTTCGCCGTGGATTCGGACGAAGACCGCCGGGACGGACACTACGGCTACTGGGGAAGCCCCTTCTACTACCGATCCTACTACGGGGGATGGGGATATGGACGGTACGGGTACCATGGCGGGTACGGGGGCTACTACAACCCCGTCGTCGTCACCGTGGGCCCGAACCGGAGGTCCGGCGGGCAGA
The DNA here is from genome assembly GCA_964615515.1 of uncultured Gemmatimonadaceae bacterium. Taxonomy (GTDB): domain Bacteria; phylum Gemmatimonadota; class Gemmatimonadetes; order Longimicrobiales; family Gaopeijiaceae; genus Bin94. The sequence continues at coordinate 1,955 of CAZTOF010000834.1, read as the reverse complement.
TGGTCGCCGGCAAGGGCTACCGGGGTCCCCGGGATTCGGGCAGCTCCAGGGGAGGGAGCACCGTACAGGGCGGCAACAAGGAGAGCGGGAGCTCCAGCGCCGGCTCTTCCCGGAGAAGCACCGGCCGCAAGGCCAAACCGCGTGGCGGCAAGTAGCGCCGCAGCCACCTGCAATCCCATGGCCGGGTCCGGCGGTGTCCTGCCGGCCCCGGCCATGATTGCGTCAGCGGCCCAGGAGTCGGCCGGAGGACTTTCCGAGACGCTCGCCTCCAGCCCCCTCCTCGCCCTCGCCGTCCTCTTCGGCGCGGGCGTCGCCACCAGCCTGACCCCCTGCGTCTACCCCATGATCCCCATCACCGCCTCGGTCATCTCGGGCACGGCGCGCGACCGGCAGCCCTGGCGCCGCACCCTGGGCCTCACCATGACCTACGTCACCGGGATGGCGCTGCTCTACGCCGCGCTCGGCCTCCTGGCCGGACTCACCGGCACCCTCTTCGGCACCGTGAGCGCCAGCCCCTTGGCCCTGCTCGCCATCGGCAACCTCCTCCTGGTCTTCGCGCTGGCCATGTTCGACGTGATCCCGGTGCGGGTTCCGCAGCGTCTCCTGGCGTGGGTCGGCGGGCGCGAGGGGGGATCGTACGGGGCCGTGTTCGTGCTGGGTGCGACGTCCGGGGTCGTGGCCGCGCCGTGCGGGGCGCCCGCCTTCGCCGCCGTGCTCGCCTGGGTGGCGGCCACGCGGGCCGGTTGGATGGGGTTCGTCTACCTCTTCGTCTTCTCCCTGGGCATGACGGCGCTGCTGGTGGCGGTGGGGCTGTTTTCGGGCACCGTTTCGCGCCTGCCCCGGTCGGGGAGGTGGATGGTGGGCGTCAAGCGGGTCGCCGCCGTCATCATGCTGGGGGTGGCCCAGTACTATTTCATCCGGGCGGGATACAACCTTTAGGAGGACAGCACGGCACCACGGGCCTGCTGGCCACGACTCGGAAAAAAGGTCAACGTGTACTTGGCCACATCCCGTACCGGCTTGTTGCACATCAGTGCCGGCGAATAGTTCAAACGCCGCGCGACCTTGAGTGCCGCCGCATCGAAGTGCCCGTTCCCGGATCTCTCATGTACTCTCACCTTCGTGACCTTCCCCGCCTCGTCAACCTGAAGTTGCACCGTTGTCGTGCCACCGATGCCGCGGCCCTTCATTTCGTCCGGGTAGTAGCGCGTTATCAGCTCGGAAACGTAGGGCAGGTCGGACGGGCACATGTCCCCGGACAAAACCCTGGTTCCGAAGCTCCCGGCCAGCTTCGACCGCACAATGCTGTCCGTCTCCGCCGCCTCTTCAAGCGCGGCGAACGCGGCGGCGGCCCATCCGCCGTCGGAAGGGCAACCGACTCTGAAGACATGGTAGATCGGCAGGCCCCTCGTCGCGACCAGGCGGGGAACGTCTCCGGGATCGCCAGGGAGGCCGAGCCGCGCCAGCGAGTCGGGGATTGCGTATTCCTGGGCGGCCAGGCCCCGCGGTCCGGCTGTGAAGGCGAGACCGAGAAGCCACGCGGTGGCGAGTCGTTGTGTCGTCATCGGTCGTCTTCCTTTCTCCCGGAAGGGTCGGCAGTCCGCGGACAGCGCCCCGCAAGCGGCGAGGCGTCGCGTCGGCAGGACGCTTTGAAGGGAGAATCTTGGCACCATGCGCCCGTAGAGCAACGCCCGCGAGTCCGCGGATGGACCCAAGCGGGCACCGAGAGCGGCGAGGGAAGTCCCGAAGGGGTCGCAGGGCCGCGAGCGCCCACCCTGCCGGGAGGGCCCGCGCCACCCGCGGGTTTCACGGAATCGTCGCGCTTGCTACACTATCCCCGCCCACCAAACGGATTTCCGCCGTGAGTGTCGTGACGTGAACAATCTCTCGAGCCACAACCCCCCGGGGTGCCTCGCCGTCCTCCTGGCCCTCGCGGTCGCCGCCCCCACCACCGC
>CAZTOF010000833.1:0-4578 GCA_964615515.1 uncultured Gemmatimonadaceae bacterium | reverse complement strand
GTTGGGATGGGGGCGACACCGAGGGAAGCCGACCGCATGGAGTCGGCGTTCTTGCATGAGGACCTGGAGGGGGCGGTCGGGTTGGGGTAGGCTACCACATCCCTTTGTCCGCGGTAGGATGATGGCGATGGTCGGAGAGGCCGGTTGGCCCCAAGAGTGTCCTAAGCCCCGGGTCACACCGGATCGCTACCGTGAGAGCCAATAGCTGAGCTTCACCATGAACACGTTGTCGGGCGTAACGCCGAAGAGATCGCCGAGGTCCGAGGCGAAGTCGAACTCGCCGGTGCCGGCGGTGTGATTGCGGCCCTGCGACCAGACTAAGTAGAGCACGGACCCCGGCGAGTACTCCCACCTGAGGACCGTGTTCGAGCGAAACTGCCTGAAGCTGAAGTCCGGATTCCCGAACCTCACCCGGCTCCCGTCCAGTTCGGCCCGGTAGCGGTCGCCCTCCGGAAGTACCTCCACGGCCTCGAAGCGGCCGGCGTACCGCTCCGCGCGCGGGTCGGCCACGCGCTTGAACTCGCGGTAGCTGCCGGAGCCCACGAAGGGCTGGGCGTACACCTGGAGCGAGAGGTCGGGCGTGAAGGCGTAGTCCATCCGCGCGGTCAGTCCCCCCGTGGTCTGTTCGATGCGGGCGAACAGGTAGTTGGGGGCATCGGTGTCGATGCGCCGGACCCACTGGCGGTCATCGGAATTGCGGCTGAGCCTGGCCCCCAGGCTGAAGGTGGCCCTGCCGGATGGCCGCACGCTGAGCGTCGGCGCAACGCCGAAGGACCATGAATCGCTCTCGGGGCGCACGTTGCCCCAGGAGTTGACGTTGATCCTGACCGGCTTGCGGGCGTCGCTGCCGAATCCCGCCCAGAAGTTGGTCTGGGCTTCGGCCCGGAAGAGCGGACCGCCCCGCAGGAGTCCGTCCGACCAGGCCCCCAGCTCCTGGTTCACGCCTCCGTATCCGTACCAGAAGTTCCGGAGCTGGAAGTTGAGGTTGAGGTTGCCTCCCGTCCCGGTGCGATCCCGGTCGTAGTTCCAGAGGTTCCAGGCATTGAGGTTGACGGACCAGTTGCGGAACGGGCCCTGGGGCGTGGAATTCTGGTATCCGCCCCAGACCCAGTGAACGAAGTAGTCGGCGTCACGCTGGTAGCCGAGGTCGTTCACCTCGAACCCGGGCGTGCGCGTCTGGAATCCGGTGCCGAGCCGCCAGGGGCTGCCCGCGAACTTCATGACTCCGAAGTTGGCCGCGCCTCCGCCCAGGCTGGTTCGTCCGTCGTCGTAGCGCACGTGCCCCGCGTCGGGACGCTGGTAGTAGCGGGCGGGCGAACGCTGCGTTCGCGCGATGGCGCTCGCCGAGCCCTGCACGTAGGAGCCGAGCACATGGCCTTCGAGTTGCCAGGCGGCGCCCCCGAAGCGGTGCCTGAAGTCGACGCCGCCGGTGTAGGCCCCCGACCTGAGTCCCAACTCCTCGGCGACCCCGGCGTCCCGCCGTACGGTGGTGCCGATGAAGCCGACCGCCGAGCGGCCTTCGGCAAAGTCCTTCTGTAGCCTCAGGACTCCATGGTTGGAGAACGGCTCGACGGGCTCTTGGAACCGATCGCCCTCGCCCGGAACGATATCGGCCCGCTCCTCGGCGGTCATCGCGTGCAGCGCACCGATCGACCAGCCGCCGGCCGTCTTTCCCGAGAGCTTCCAGGCGCCCAGAATGGTGGTCCGATCGTCAACGTCCGAAAAACCTCCCCGCGGATCCGCCCATCCCTGGGGCGCACGCCCGATCCTGCGCGAGTAGAAGAGCGATTCGTTGGAATCGTCCCCGTCGCCCAGGGCGATGCCGAAGTTGAAGATGCCCGCGCCCTCAACGAAGAACGGCCGGCGCTCCGGAAGGAACGTCTCGAACGCAGTCAGGTTCACCTGGGCGGGGTCCGCCTCGACCTGCCCGAAGTCGGGGTTGACGGTCACGTCCAGGGTGATGTCGGAGGTTACGCCGTACCTGAGGTCGGTGCCGACCGACGCCAGGACATCCGTCGGCCGGTAGAACGGGTTGGCCTCGTCGCCGGGAGCGCGCCGCAAGCTGGCCAGCGAGTAGGGCACGACCTCCAGCCGCCGCGGCGGATCCAGATCCCGCAGACCGCGCAGTTCACCGAGGCGCGACACGATGCCGCCGTCCGCGCGGGTGGTGGGCGCCCACGCCGAGAGTTCCTCGCGGCGCGCGAGGTGCCGCAGAAAGTTGATGCCCCAGGTCTGCTCCTCCCTGTCCCGGAAGCGCAACTGGGAGTACGGGATGCGGAATTCGGCGCTCCACCCGCCCTCGTCGCGCGTGGTCGCGACATCCCAGACCGCGTCCCACCCCGTGTCCTCGCTCGTATCGTCGAACCGGTACATGTCCTGCTTCACCCCGGCCGGATTGACCACGAACTGAAACGCCGTCCGCCGGTCGAAGTACGAGTCGATGACCACGCCCAGGAGATCCGAATACGACTGCTGGTCGCGCCGCGTCAGCTGACTCGCGATCTCGCCCGGGCTGGTGTCGTGCGCCCGCATGAACACGAACAGGGCCGTGGCCCCGTAGAGGACCCGCGCTTCCGTGCGCTGGGTCGCCGGTGCGCCTTCGTGGGGCTCGAACTGCGTGAACCGGGTGGCCACCGCGGTCGCTCCCCAGGCCTCCTCCTCCATGGCGCCGTCGATCGTGATGTGCGCGTCGGCCACGCGCGTCGCCGCGAGAACCGGCACGCTGTCGGTGTCGCAGCATCCGGGTACGACCGGAACACCGCCCGTCGGTGTCCCGGTCGCCTGTTCCTGTGCTTGTATCTCCGCACCCAGGCCCGCCAGCGCCGGAATCAGCCCCGCCAAACCTCTCATGCGTGTCCTCTTTATCATCACTCCTCCTCGTGTCTGTTTGGGAACCAAGGTACTACGCGGTTGTGTCGCTTACGGTTTCTCGCCGGAGCCTGCCGCCCAGCCCCAACCCACGGGGCAGATCAAGCTGGCAAGCCATGCGGTTTGATATACACCCGCCGCGGATCGTTCGGCCCCGTTCCCACTTCGCGCACAAGACCCCGCTTCACCAGGCGCGCCAGCCTTGTACGGGTGGAACGCGTCGACAGCCCGATGGCTTCCGCCAACTCGCGTGTGCCGCGCCCCTTGCCATCCTCCAGCAGCGCGAGGATCGTCCCGTCCTTCGGGTCGATGTTCGGGGGGCGAATCACCTCGGTGCGCAGGGTGACCCGGACGCCAAACCCGATCTCCTCCCATACCGGTGCGGGCAGGCCCTCGTCCCGGCACGCGGCGACCATCCGCTGCACCCCGCTTCCCCACTGCTCCACCAGTCCCAGTGCCTGGAAGACCCGGGCCAGGACCCGGTTCCTCACCTTCGAGACACCGAGAGGCAGGTCGTCGAGGGTCAGGCCGAAGGGGAGCAGGCCCGGGCTTTCGACCTCCAGGCGGTCGTCGAAGATGGAGACACGGATTGGCGCCCCGCGCTGCGAGTAGTCCGCGTGGACGACCGCGTTGACGATGGCCTCGCGTACCGCTGCCGGGGGCAGGTTCCAGCGGTCCCACCGGCGTACCCGCCCGATAGCGGCACCCCGCACGCAGTGCTTCTCGACGAAGGCCACCGCCTCCTCGATCGCCTGCACGGGGTACGTATCGAGCCGCGCGTGATCAAGAATTGTCGCCTTGTCCGTTCCGGCGAAACGGCTGGCGTGGATCCAGGCATCCGGAAAGCGGTCGAGCCGGTCCCGTCCGAAGAGGAGCATCCCGCCCACGGTGGGGACCAGCCGGCCCTGGTGCCGGGTCAGAAGTCGGAGGGCTTGCAGGTGCGGGCGCCTCAACCTGCGGACCGGAGCAAAGGACTCGGAAGCTTGTCGGAAAGCCAAAACTTCGGAGTTCGCTTCCGGGACTGGCCATTCGTCGAAGGACTCGCCGAGCGAGAACCGGCGCATTTCCGCGATCAGGTGGACATCGGCCTGGCGATTGGTGGAGCCCACGCGGACATACGTTCCGCCCCTGCGTCCAGACCGCTTGATGAAGTGGGGGCGGGAGGCGCTCGGGTGCACTCGCAACGCGAGCAGCTGCCAGTCGCGGTAGCTGAGAACCTCGAGATCCGGAAGGAGCCGGGGCTCGATCGAGTCTCTGATAAGTTTGGCCGCTCTCTCCTCCATGCGCAGGGGGTCGGAGACTCCAAGCATTTCGCGCGTCCGATCGGCGACGCCGATGAGGATGGTGCCACCCGCGGTGTTTGCGAAGGCCACGACCGTGCGCAGGAGGCCGACCGGCGACGACAGGTCCCGCTTGAACTCGAGAGTCTTCCCCTCGGGTCTTCGGACCAGCTCTGTGAGGTACATCTGGCTCGGCCCCCGGATTTTGCGACTTCCGCGGTCGGCGCTCCGACCCACACACTCCCCTGGCGGAGGATACTACGAATAATTATAATACTCCGAACGTGACGCTTCGGTCAAGCTTCCGAGTTGATGTTGACCGGGCGGCTATTGCCAGGTAAGGATGCGCGTTCAAAGTCCGTGGAAGCCCCGTGTGCATCCCCGGTCGAATGTAGTGGAAGTTCTGTGCACGGGCGCCGTCCCGTCACCC
>CAZTOF010000832.1:0-2141 GCA_964615515.1 uncultured Gemmatimonadaceae bacterium | reverse complement strand
GCTCAGGGTGGTGGGGTGGGTGCCTTCGGGCACGGGGCTACGATCCGACGGTTGACGGCGTTGGCACTCTCAGGAATTCCGTCGGGTGGCGCAACTCGTCCTCGCCGGAGTCAATAGTCATCGGGCGGGCGGTGCCCGTGCGGCAGAGTTCCAGCGGCACCGCGGGAGTTGCCGTGCAGCCCCGGTCGTCACCCGGCGCCTCCTTGTGCGCCGTCAGATCGATGACTCGTGGGACACCTCCGGTGAGCTGGTGCGACATGCCGCTGGCTACCTCGAGGACCTCGGCGAGGGCGGACTCCAAGAGCGCGACATCGACCTGATCGGGTATCATCCCGAGATCGCGAAGATTCGAGCCCGGATCCGCAAGCTTGCGGACACCGTCTGGCCGGTCCTGATGGTCGGGGAGCGCGGCACGGGCAAGGGCCACATCCTGCGCGCCATTGCGAAGACCACGGGCGAGACTCCGCTTGTCGTCGCGCTTGCCGGCATGCCGGAGGACCTTGCCGACCCGGAACTCTTCGGCCACACCAAGGGAGCATTCACCGGAGCCCACAAGGCACGCGACGGCATCATTCTCACGGCTCACCGCTCCGGATCGCCGATCTTCCTGGACGACGTCGGCGAGTGCTCTCCCGCGGTTCAGGCCAAACTCCTCACGGTCCTGGACGACGGCGTGTTCCGCCCCATCGGCTCGGACGAGGTGCTGTCGGTCGGCCGGGGACCCGAGCGCCGGTTTCGAATCTACTCGGCGAGCCAACCCGGGCCGCTGAGGAAGCTCAGACCGGACCTGCGCGACAGGCTGGCCACGATCATGGTGCACATTCCACCGCTGCGGGAACGACCCTCTCCCGGAGGACGATCCCAAGGTGGCTCGTTTTCCGACCATGGCCGAAAGGCGCAGCGCCGGCTCCGCAGGCCCAACCGTGCACTCCAAGGTCGGCGACCGCTGGAACTCGCGGCGCTGGAATACCTGGTGCACATCGACGCGGAAGACGCCCCGCACGATCTGGTCGCCCTTCGCCTCCACGTCCCGGACGGTGCCACCGAGTTGCTGTACGAGCCGGCCGCCCTGCCGGCAGAGTGGCGAAGCGCGCTGCCGCCCCCCGATTGCCAGGCGATCGGCGACCATTGGGCCAGGAGCGGCAAACACCTGTTGCTGCGGGTTCCATCGGTCCTCGTGCCCGAAGAATTCAACGTCCGCGTAAACCCCACCCACCCGGATGCCGCGCGGATCCGGATCTCTGCTTCCAGTAGCTTCTCCTACGACCTGCGGCTGTTCGACAGGTCAGGGTCTCCGTAGCCCGGACAGGGGGGGCGCCACCCGCGCCTTCCCACCGAATCAGCCGGCAATCAGCGTCGTTGTCCAGGCGTGAGTCACTATCAGCACACCCGTCAACACCCAATCGGGGGGGTCGAGAGCCTCGGCCGCTCCAACCATCATGAACGCGCCCCCCGCGAGGCCGAGCGCCGACCCCGCCCATGATCTCCAGAACCCGTTCCCCACCAGCTTGTTGGCACCCGCGGTCCCCGTGATGACGACCAGGGGCGAAACGACATTCATCACGTCGTCATCCGGGCAGATGACGTTGTCACCCACCCACTCCTTGACACCCCCGGCGTTGAGATTCACGACGGGGGGATTGCACCACGAATACCAGTAGCGAACGCCCAGTCCACTAGCCACCGTCGTGATTGCGGTCAACACAAACACCTCGCCCTGCGACGGCTTGTCGGCCCCGGTCCGGTCGCTCGGGGGCACCGGTTTCGGCGACACCGCCGGGCCGATGTGGGCCGACGGTGCCGACAGGGAGGCTGCGGACGAAGCAAGCAGGCCATGGCCGCCGGACCGGGTGAGCACACGGTCACCGTGGAACGGACTGCCCAGCGCCTCGGCGATTGCGGCCGAGAGCGGGCGTTCGGGTATGGACCGGGGCTGGCCTTCCGCCTTCGCCGCGGGCGCGGCAAGCGACACAGATAGGGCGCCGAAGAAAAGGACCGGCTTGCATGGATGAATCCTGGTCATGGGTGGCTCCTCCGCTCAGGGTGGTCACCATTGTCCGGCAACGGTTGCAAATGATGACTACGACCGAACGCGTCGCCGCTTACGCAGTCCTCTGCCTGCCGCCCGCCACCCCGGCCCC
>CAZTOF010000831.1:0-9332 GCA_964615515.1 uncultured Gemmatimonadaceae bacterium | reverse complement strand
CACTGAACATGACATATTGTAATGTTCTGTTTACAGTGTGACTAGGCCGGGCGAAGCGACCAGCGCGGATGCATCGCCGCTCGAATGCCGGGGGGATTTTGTCCACGGGCTGCTAGTGGCCGCCCTCGTCCACGTCGTGGTGGGTGACCTTCTTCAGGTAGTGGACCGCGGGCTGGGTGTTGATGAATGCGTCCAGGACCCGGTAGGTCCGCTCGTCGCCGGACAGCGCCTTCACCCGCGAATCCGGGTCCTTGATGTTGCCGAAGGTGATCACGTCACTCGGACAGACGGGCTGGCAGGCGGGCCGGACCTCGCCGTCGCGCACCTCGCGCCCCTCCAGCGCCGCCCGGTTCCCGGCGTCCCGGATCCGCTGCACGCAGAAGGTGCACTTCTCCATGACGCCGTTGTCGCGGACGGTCACGTCGGGGTTGAACTGCCAGTTCATCGGCTCGGGGATGTTCTCGCGCGTGTAGCGGTACCAGTTGAAGACCCGGACCTTGTAGGGGCAGTTGTTGGCGCAGTACCGCGTTCCAACGCAGCGGTTGTAGGCCTGGGCGTTCAACCCGTCGGGCGTGTGGTACGCCGCGAAGACGGGGCAGACCGGCTCGCAGGGCGCGTTGTTGCAGTGCTGGCAGAGCATCGGCAGGAAGCGGATGTCCAGCGGTCCCGAGTGGGTCGCATCGACCGTCTCGTAGTACCGCTCCAGGCGCAGCCAGTGCATTTCGCGGCCGTTGAGGGCCTGGTTCTCGCCCACCCAGGGGATGTTGTTCTCGGCCTGGCACGCGGTGATGCAGGCCCCGCAGCCGTTGCACTTGTCCAGGTCGATGGCCATCGCCCAGCGGGGATGCTCCTCTCCGTACTCGCCGAAGTCCGATCCCGGCAGGGGATAGTCCTCGGCCCGGCCTTCGGTCACCACCCGCTGGAAGCCGCCGGCCTCCTGCAGTTCACGGACCTGGTGGTGCGGGTCGTGGTCCTCTTCCGCCGCCGCGTGCCCGAGCGCCGACAGCGCCACCGCCGGGGCCACGTTGCGGTCGTCCTGGTCGCTGGAGCCCTCGGTCGAGGCCAGGCGCCGCCAGGCGCCCGTCGCGTCGACCGTCGCCCGGGTGGAGACCAGGGCCAGGGTGCCCGAGGCGCCGTCGACGGCCACCGGAAGCAGTCCCATGGGGTTGACGCCGTTGCCGTTTGCGAACCGGCCGTAGTCGGTGTGGCCCCCTCCCATGGCGATGGCGACCGCGTCCTCGCGGATCCCGGGATACGCCCAGACCCGCAGCTCCACCCCACCCTGGTCCGTCATCACGCGCACCATGTCTCCCGTGCGGAGACCCAGCCGCCCTGCCGTGGCCGGGTTCATCTCGACCCAGGACTGCCACATCACCTTCGAGACGGGATCGGGCAGCTCCTGGAGCCAGGGCCGGTTGGCGTGCGTCCCGTCGCCGAAGCGCGGCGAGGGGTGCACGAGCAGCGTCAGGTCGCCGCCGCCGCGCAGTGCGGGCACACCGAAATCAACGGCGACCGTGGGGGCCTGCAGGGCGCCGATCACCGGTGACGGATCCGGAAGGTCGACCGAACCGGCACGCAGAAGTTCGCGCCACCTGGCGTCCGGGTCGCCGATGGTTCCCGTTTCGGCCAGCCGGGCGTCGTGGGCACGGCGCAGGTATTCGTGGAAGGTCGCCGCGCCGAAGTCGTGTCCCAGCCGCCGCCCCGTGTCCAGGAGCACATCGCTCATGGGGCGCGAGTCGTAGAGCGGGACCGGCCGCATGGCCGGCTGCCGGACCGCATAGGTGGCGGGCTGGGGACCTGTGCCTTCCGTGGTGAGGTGGGAGATGCCGTCGCCCCAGGACTCGAGGGGGTGGGCGTCGGGCAGCACCAGGTCGGCCATCGCCGACGTTTCGTCCAGCGAGGTCGCGAAGGCCACCTTGAAGGGCACCGCCGCGAAGGCGTCCGCGAAGCCGGTCCCGGGGGGTAGTGAGTACACCGGATTCGCGCCGGCGACGACCGCTACGCCATGGGTGCCCGAGCGCATGGCTGCTACGGCGTCGACGATCGCGCCGTAGGAAGACGCCTCGGTTTCGGGTGCGGCGTGGACGTGGAGCGTTCGCCCCAGGCTCCCCGCCGCCACGTTCAGGATCAGAGCCGCGAGATTGGCGGCGGTGGCGCCCTGGTGGTGTCCCGCCAGCCCGGGCCCGAGCGCGAGCGCGCTCCCCGAGGCGAAGCGGCCGGCCAGCTCGGCCAGCGCCCCCGCCTCCACGCCGGCTTCGCGGGCCGCTTCCTCCAGGGTGTGGCGGGAGGCCATCTCGGTGTACGGCCCCGCGTCCGCACCCCGCCGCACCAGCTCTCCGGCGAGGGCCAGGGCGATGCTCGCCTCCGAGCCGGCCCGCCCGGGGATCCACTCATCGGCGTTCTGGCCTGTCAGCGACAGGCGCGGCCCGACGAACACGAACTTCCCCTTCTCGCCGTGATCCACCGCGTGCATCCGGGCGAAGTCGCCGGCGAACCGCACCGGCGAGATCCAAGTCTCGAGGAAGTCGGCCCCGAACGAGACCAGGAGGTCCGCCGCCGCGATGTCGTAGCGGGGCAGGGCGTTGACACCGAAGGCGATGTTCACCGCCGCACGCAGCGCCGAATCGTCGAGCGGGTCGTGGATGACCCGGTCCCCACCCACCGCCGCCACGAAGCGGTCCAGGAGGCCGCCCTCCGTCGGACCCTTCCGCCCGGTCACGAAGAGCGAGCGCCCACCGGTGCCGAGCCTCTCGGCCAGCAGCGCCAGCGCCTCTTCCCAGGTGATCGCCTCGAAGCCCTGCGGCCCCGCGCGCAACGGCGTGGCCACGCGGTCCGGATTGTACAGCCCCTGCAGCGCCGAAACACCCCGCGAGCAGACGCCACCCCTCGACACCGGGTGGTTCGGGTTGCCTTCGATCATCACCGCGCGGCCCTCGCGGGTACGCACCCGTATCCCGCACCCGCTCGCGCATTCGCCACAGGTGGATGCGTACCAGGTGGCCACCCCGGGCGTGATCTCCTCGGGCGGCACCACATACGGGATCAGACGCTCCACCTTGTCCGTCGAGCACCCGGCCACGGTGGCCCCCGCCCCACCCACACCGACGATCTTAAGGAAGTCGCGCCGTCCGAGTCCGTCGCTCATGGTCCGCACACCTCCGGACGGGCAGCGCCCGCGCCCCACCGACCGAGACCCCGCGCGCGCAGCATCAGTAGTGACATACGGTGCAGTCGCGGGAAGCCCCGCGTTCCAGGTGGCAGGAGACGCACCAGCCCATCCTCAGATCCCCCGCCTCCGGGGCGACCTCTTCGAGAACCCCCATCTCCTGCACCTGTCCGTGGCAGGTCTGGCAGGTCACACCGGCAGCGACGTGGCGCATGTGGGGGAACTTCACGTGGTCGCGAACCTTGTAGATCCGCTTCCAGGGGATCGGCGTGCCCGAGTTGTAGTACTCGCGAACCTTCGCGATCTCGGCCCGGGCCGGTTCGGTCCGCCCGCCCACGATCCCCTCGAGGTGACAACCCATGCAAACCGACACGGGGGGAATCCCCGCATCCACCGACCGCTCCGCCGAGAAGTGGCAGTACTGGCAGTCGATCGTGAACTGGCCGGCGTGGGTGTCGTGGGGAAACCGGATCGGCTGGCTCTGCGAGTCCGCCTCTCCCGCTAAGGGCGACGGAGTCCCTGCGGGGGCCTGCCGGAAACCGATGAATACAGCGGCCGCAAGCAGCGGGAAAGCTCCCGCCGCGGTCGCCAGCCACAACCTTTTCGTTCGAGCGGTAGGCATCGCGGACCCGGTGACGGGTCGGGTTGAGGGTGGAATGGGAGATGGACGGATGCTTGGCAAACCGAAGGAAGGTAGGAACGCGATTTGGCGATGTCAACGAAATCGGCGCCCGGAATCGGCACCCCGGTTCGCGGTTGGCCGGACAATCGCGACCAGGGCCCAGGGATGCGCCGTCCCGTTCGCCACGCTACACTACCCGCCATGGTGCCCACATCCATTCCACCGGGCCGCTTCGACTCTTCCGAAGACGGAAGTTCCGACCCGTCCATGGACCTGCATCTCACCACCTTCACCCACGAAGGCAGGTTCTGGGAAGTCTACCTCGAATTCGTCGAGGATACCCGCGACCCGGATTCGGCCAGGGCACGCCTCTGCTTCGTCCCCACCGACCAGGACGAGAACGAGAAGCCCGAGAGGACGGCCGTGATCATCATCGAACCCACCCCGGAAGAGGCAGTGCGGGCAGCCAGGGCCCTGGACCGCTATCACCTGGCGGCCATGCTGCGCTCGGTGACCTGAAGTCCTACGCGCCCTCTCTCCACGCGGTCCGGGCGCCGAAATGCCGCAGCGCCCGGGAATGACCCGCGCGCCCGGGCCCCTCAGGTGCCTCCTTCTCCAGGTCCGGGACCCGGGCGACCCCATGAGGGGGCACGAGATCGCCTCCTTCGAGCGGTCCCTGGCCCCGCGGCCGGTTCGCATCGAGGTCTTCGATCTCCTGGGCGGACTGTTGCGCCCTCGGGACCTCGATGGCATCGACCTCGTCCTCCTCGGGGGCAGCGGCGCCTATTCGGCGGCGACCGGAGGACCCTGGTTCGCCACCGCCCTCGATTCACTGCGCGCCGTGCACGCCTCCGGCGTTCCCGCCTTCGCCTCGTGTTGGGGATTCCAGGCGATGGCCGCCGCCATGGGCGGGGAGGTCGTCAACGATCTCAGCCGCGCCGAGATCGGCACCCACGAGCTGGTGCTCACGCCGGCTGCGCGGAGCGACCCCGTCTTCGGCGGTCTCGGCGGGTCCATCCTGGCGCAGATGGGCCATGAAGACAGGGTGAAGACGCTGCCTCCCCGCACCACCCTGCTCGCGTCCTCGGCCCTGGTCGCCAACCAGGCCTACCGCTTCGACGACGCGCCCGTCTACTGCACGCAGTTCCACCCCGAGCTGGACGCCGCCGGTATCCTCGCACGGCTTTCCGCCTACCCCAGGTACCTCGCCGAGGTGGCCGGCACGAGCTACGAGGAGATCGTCGCCCGGCTCGAGGAAACGCCCGAGGCCAACGCGCTGGTCGGGAGGTTCGTGGATACCTTCGTCGAGGGGTCTCGGGAACACGGCTGAGTGCCCGCCGGCGCGGCGATGCCGCCTACGCTGCCACGAGCCCACGGAAAAAACCCCGCGTTCGAGCGGATTTTCCATGAAACTCCCCCTGTTTCAGCTCCGCGGGGTGGCCACCCCAACCGGCGTGGCCATGACCGTTATCCACGGACTCCTAAGCCGCCCTGACCCAGCGCACCAGTTCGCGCAGCGTCGGCCGCTTCCCCTGCATGAGGATGCCCACGCGGTAGATCCGGCCCGCCACCCACGCCGTGGCCCCCACCGCCAGCACCATGAAGACCAGCGACAGCGCGACCATCCACCACTCGACCGACCCGGAGGCCGCGCGCGGGAACATCAGGATCGGTGAGAAGAAGGGGAAGAGCGCGGCCCAGTCCATCCATGCGAAGGTGTCCCCGTTCAGCGAGAACATCTGCAGCATGAAGGGGATGATCAGGAGCATCATGACCGGAAAATTCGCCTGCTGCGCCTCCTCCTCGGTGTTGCACATCGCCCCCACCGCCGCGAAGAGCGACGCGTAGAGGAAGAACCCGAGCAGGAAATAGACCAGGAGCAGCACCAGCGTCCCGATACCGGGGAGCAACTCGACGATCTGGCTCAGGTCCGCCTGGGGCAGCCTGGCGGCGAGCATGGGGACCCCCAGCAGGCCGATCAGAGCCGCGCAGGCCGCCCAGATCCCGAGCTGGGTCATGCCCATCGAGCCGACGCCGAGGATCTTGCCCAGCATCAGGCGTCCCGGAGTGACCGCCGAGATCACCACCTCCACCACCCGGTTGCGCTTCTCGTCCAGAACCGAGCGCAGCACGAACGACCCGTAGAGCAGCATCGACATGTACAGGATGAGCGCCCCGGCGAAGCCGGTCGCGATCCCCGAGATCTCCTCCGCTTCGGAAACCTCCTCGCCGAGGCGCTCGAAGTCCAGGTGGCCCCCGCCGAGCAGTTCCCGCACGCCCGCCGCGTTGTCGGTGAGGGAAAGGCGAACCTCCAGCACCGTCTCGACCACAATGCCTTCCAGCAGAGCCCTCCGCACCCTTCCGGGCGAGTCCTTGCTGCGGTAGGCGAACGCCCCCTCCCGCACCGTCCGCTCGTCCAGCACCACGTAGGCCTCGATCTCGTCCTCGAGCACGCGGCGGTCCAGCTCCTCGATCCCCACATCCGTGCCCACCACTTCGATGTCGTAGCCCGCCGCCTCCATCCTCCCGGCGACCTCTTCACCCACCTGTCCCGTGAGGTCGAGCAGCACCATGTCCCGTTCGGACTGCTCGGCACGCACGGCCATGAAGGCGCTCAGGCCGATGGATCCGAGCATCAGCACGGGTATCGCGATGGTCGAGAAGATGAATCCCTTCGTCTTGACGCGTTCCACGTACTCGCGCCGCAGTACCACCCATACCTGCTTCCAGGCCCGTTTCATCGCGCACCTCCCGCGGCCCGCAGCCCCGCCTCGGGGGGTTCATCGCCCGCGTGTCTGACGAAGATCTCGCGCAGGCTGGGCTCCAGGAGCTCGAAGCGCCGCAGGCTGACCCCCTCCTTCACCGCCGCGGCGAGGATCCGGTCGCCGTCGTTCCGGGGGCCCACGGTGAGGTGATGCGCGTCCCCGGCCCGCTCGATCTCCGTGACGCCCACCCGGGACAGCCAGCCGTCATCTCCCTCGAACTCCACCGCGACCACGCCCGAACGCTCGCGACGCTTGATCCGCTTGAGGTCGCCGTCGAGCACCTTGCGCGACCTCGAGATCAGGCAGACCCGCTCGCAGATCCGCTCCGCCTGCTCCATGAGGTGGGTGGAGAAGAGGATGGTCGCGCCCCGCTCGCGCTGTTCCAGCACGATCTGCTCGAGCACGTCCTGGTTGATGGGATCGAGACCGCTGAACGGCTCGTCCAGGATGAGGAGGTCCGGGTTGTGGAGGACGGTGCCGATGAACTGGACCTTCTGCTGCATCCCTTTCGAGAGGGCCTGTACCTTCTTCGCGCCCCACTCGGCGAGATCGAGCCGATCCAGCCATTCCATCGCCCGCGCGCGGGCGATCCTGCGCTCCAGCCCCCTGATCTCCCCGAGGAAGACCAGCTGCTCCAGCACCTTCATCTTCTCGTAGACGCCCCGTTCCTCCGGCAGGTAGCCCACGCGGCTCCGGCGCTCGAAGTCGGGAAAGCCGCCCAGCAGCTCGACCCTTCCCCGGTCGGGGAGGAGGATGGCCATCATCATGCGGATCGTGGTGGTCTTTCCGGAGCCGTTCGGCCCCAGGAGGCCGAGGATCGTGCCGCGGGGGATCTCGAGGTCCAGGCGGGAGACCGCCGTGTGATCGCCGAAGCTCTTGGTTACCCCTTCGAGACGTACCGCAGCCCCTTCGAGAGGTACAGCCGTTTCTGACATGGATCGGTTCCTGGTTGAGTTTCACTGCAGCGGGAAGGTGGTGCCACCCACTTCGCAGGCCGGGGTCCTCCGAGATACGCTGCGCAGGGGTTGCTGCGGCCCCGGCTGCCCGCCGCCGGGGTAATCTACGCCAGGCATCGGCGTAGTGTTCACTGCACCGCGGGCGGAACCCGGAACCCGTTGGCGGTGATTTGGCGTATATTTCTTCCGGCGACATGTGACGGGCCCCGGTCGGACGATGCCGAAGGGGGTCGGAACGGACCGGATCGACGGACTCAGGCCTCGAACCGGATCCTTCAGGAGGGGCCCAAGCACGGTGGGGAAAGTACGTGGCAATATACCGAACGCTGTTCTATGGCGATGTGACGGTTGGAACCGGCGGGCGTTTGACGATCCCGCTTACGATGCGCGAGAGTTGCGGTATCCAGGCGGGGGATACCCTGACCGTCCGGGTGGAGGAGAACCCGAAGGGGATTCGCCAGCTGGTCATGTGGCGGGCCAATCCGGACACGGAGGAGTAGGCGAACAGGAGTCCCGGACTCTCGGCCGCATCCGGACGCGGCTGAGGCCCGGGAGCCCTTGGGACAACCCCGACGGCGTGCCCGCGGGCGTCTGTCCACCGACTCCCGGTCAGCGAAGCTCGCTCCAGCATACGAGTTCCCCGAGCGGGCGGCTGCCGTCGTGCAACCAGTCCGATTCCGGAAAGGGAACCTGGTCCAGCGGGGCGATGCGGGACGCACCGAGCGCGAACAGCATGTCGGCAAAGTTCTCGCGACCCGGCTGGAATCCCGCCAGGCCCACGGTCTGCAAAACGGGCGACAACGGGGCCAGCACATCGGCGCAGGCGGTCGCGCCGGCAACCGGGACGACCCACGCGGTGCGGCCACCCATCGGCTCGAAGGTCCGCGCGGGGGCGAGGGCGACCGTCCAGTTCGCGTTCATCGGCGAGAAACAGGTTACCTCGCCGGACCTGGTTTTGCGCAATGCAAGCCGTCCTCTCAGTTGGTGGCGTGCCGACAGCTCGGCGGGGGAGGGGGCCGCGGCCGGGAGAGTCGCCTCCATCCCGGCGAGGTGAGCGGCGAGGCGCTCGCACCACACCAGCGCCGCCGCGTGGTCGGCAAGGAGCAGGATGAGGTGCGTGCTCACGCAGCCCCGCTGGTCGAAGATGGCCACCGCCCGGGCCGCGTCGGCCGCCGCGCCGGGGGCCGCGGCCGGATCCACGATGGCGACTCCGAGACGGTGGGGATGTTCGACCAGCCGGGTCGATGCGGGCGAGCGAGCGCGGACCGACTCGATGGTGTCGTCGTCGCCGTACACGACCACCTGGTCGGCCAGGGTGAGGAGTTCCCGTTCCCAGGTGGCCCGCGCCGGGGCGCCGCCGGGCCAGTAGAGCACGGCCACCGAGGCCGCGAGGCGGGGGTCGGCGCGGTGGAGTTCGCGTGCGAACAGGGTCGTGAGGACGGCGTCGCCCGCGCCCGGCTTGGCCAGCACGGGTGACCGCACCAGGAGCGCCCGGAGCATCGACGTGACGGTGACGCCCGGCACGGAACCGGCGCCCAGGTGGAGGGTGACGCCGGGGGCGGCCGCGCGGACCTTCCGCCCGCCCTGCCGAACGAATCGGTCGAGGACGCGCGGGTCGGGGAACTCGGCCCGCACGAGACGGTCGAGGGCGTCGGAGGTCCAGGACGGCGCCATGCCGCTCAGGACTTCGCGGGTCATGGGGACGGACAACCGTGCGTTGCGCGCGACCTGTGCGATTGCCTCGTCGTCGAGGTTGCGGGCGAAGCGCTCCGCCGCCGTGCCGAGGAGGGGGACCAGTTCACGGGTGGCGAGGGCGGCAAGGG
>CAZTOF010000830.1:0-2808 GCA_964615515.1 uncultured Gemmatimonadaceae bacterium | reverse complement strand
TACCCCTTTCGGACTCGAAATGCCGCTCTTCCGCCCCCCGGACCGGCCATTTCCGGTCTCGCACCTGCCCGGCGGGTTGCAAAACGCCGCTCAGCCCCCCATCCTACCCTCCGACCCGGAGTTTCATGAATAATGCGGGCTGAGTGGATGTGGGCACACTGCATTGGACAACCCTACTCCGGGGCAGAGCGTCCAATCGGCAGCACCGCGCCCATGTCCGGCGCAACTCCTACAGTCCGACTCAATGGAGGGAACCACGATGCAGGCCAGCACGTTTCGCCCCATCTCTTCGGCCCTGCTTGTGGCAGTCCTTGCCGCGCCTCCCACTCTCCGGGCTCAGGAGATCGTCGAAATCACGGGCCGTGACCGGCCGATGGACCCCGCATTCGAGGAAGTCTACCGAGTCGGCGTCCTCGACGGCGAGCCTTGGGAGATGTTCGCCTCGGTGGGCCAAGTCGCCTTCGACGCGGATGGCAACCTGTACATCTTCGACGGGACGACCGGTCCGGTGAGTTTCGGGGGGATGCGGCTGTCGCGCGGCGGGAACGTAAGGGTCCTCGTGTTCGACGCGGCGGGACGATTCTCAATGGAATTCGGATCCTCCGGTCAAGGCCCCGGCGAGTTCAACCGGCCGATGGGCTTCGCGGTGTTGCCGGACGGCACCGTGGTCGTGAGCGATGTCGGGCATCGCGCCTACCAGCTCTTCAACGCTTCCGGCGAGTTTCTGCGCATGGTCCGGGCGGACGACGGGTCCAACCCCGTGGCGATCCCGGCCCAAGACATTCAGCCGGATCCTCGCGGTGGGGCGGTGTTTGCCGGTGGGGGCTCCCGGTCCATCGTCATGGGCGCGGACGGCGCGGCGGATCCGCCCACGTCCCGTCCGGTCCTGCGGGTCGTTCTCGGCGGCGAGGCCGCGAGCGCCGACACGGTGGCGGAGGGATGGCTGCCCCAACAAACCGACCTTGAGGATCTTGCGACGGGCGCGGTGCCCGCCGAGCTTCGGGCCGCGCTCCGCGGGATGGCCATGCCCACCGTGTTCGAGCCACCGTTACTCGTGGGCGTCCTGCCCGATGGCGGCATCGTTCATTCGGACTCGTCAGCTTACGCCCTGAAGGTCACGCCGCCGGGTGCGCGCGATGTCGCGCGCATCATCCGGCGGCCGTTCGATCCCGAGCCCGTGACAGAGGCGGTTCGGGAGGCACATCAGGAGAGGACGGCAGCCGCGCGGAGTGCACTCGGCGGAACCGGTTCCAGACGCCTGATGCTGGTCGGGGCCGCCGAAGGGAACAACCCTCGACCGGAGGCCACGTTCGATCTGGAGGACCGGTACTACCACGAGATTCCCGTGCTGCGCGACTTGGCAACCACATGGGAGGGCCGCATCTGGGTGCGGCGAGGCGGGGAGGAACCCGATAGCGACGGTCCCATCGATGTCCTGACGGCGGAAGGGGCCTATGTCGGCACCTACTCGACCGGCACGACCGAGATGCCCGACGCCTTCGGCCCGGACGGACTGGCGGCGTTCATTGAGTTGGACGAATTCGATGTGGCTAGAGTGGTGGTGCGGAGGCTACCGGTCGAGGTTCGCTGAACCCCAACGCGTACCCGGCCAAGGCAGTGTGCATGGCCCGAAAACCGTCCGGTGACTTCCGATTCCGTCGAATGCAATCCCGCTCATTTCTGCATATCGTACGTGATACACCGATGGCAGCATACAATGTAAAATGTTGATATATCACAAGTTACAAAATCGTACGTAGTTCCGGCGGGACCGATCCGGACAGGCGGGTCCAGGCCATCGAGAGCCCGCTGAGCTTTCGGAGGTTCCCGATTTCGGGCGGGATCGAGCCGGTCAGGTTGTCTTCGCGCAGATCCAGTTCGGTGACGTCACCACTCTCGTCGGTGGTCACGCCGCGCCATTCGTCCAGCGGCGCACTTGTCTTCCAGTTGTCGCTGTTGGCCCAGGCGGGCCCGCCCAGCGCATCGTAGACGACGGTCAGCACACATGGCGCGGATCTCCCGGGTGTGCAACCACCCGGCAATGGCCGGGAGGACACGGATAGCATATCGTACCAGCCGTGCCGAATCCCCGGGGCGCCCCGGCCGCCCCCGTTCCCTCTTCCGGATCCATCCCATGTCCCTGTCCCTGGAAGCGGTCGCGACCCTTCTGGCCACCGCGAACCTTCCCGGAATGGACGCCGCCGCCGCCGCGTCGAGCGGGCCCGCCGTGTCCACGGCCACCGAGACTCTCCTGGCGGCCTCCGGGGAGTCCGTTATCCAGGCCTCCGGCGGCCCCGGCCTGCTCGTCCGCCTGAGGGGCCTCCTCGGCCTCGTCCTCCTCACCCTGGGCGCGTGGGCCCTCAGCGTCAACCGCAAGAGGATCCCGTGGCGGATCGTGCTCTGGGGCCTCGCCCTGCAACTCATCTTCGCGCTGCTGATCCTGCGCACGCCCTTCGGCGCGGGCCTCTTCGATGCCGCCAACGACGTGATCCTCGCGGCGGTGGGCTTCACCCTGGAGGGCGCGAGCTTCCTCTTCGGCGACCTGGTCTGGAACAACGTACCCGTGGGGATGGGCGAGCCTGGAAACACCGGTTTCGCCGCCGAGGGACAGCAGGTGGCGCGCACCGGGGCCTTCGTCGCCTTCAACGTTCTGCCGACGATCATCTTCTTCGCGTCGATCATGACGGTGCTCTACCACCTCGGCGTGATGCAGAAGCTCGTGGGCGGGATCGCGTGGATCATGCAGCGAACCATGCGCACGAGCTTCTGCATCACGCCGAGGTGGTAGAGCACCGTCATGATCGACGC
>CAZTOF010000829.1:0-8933 GCA_964615515.1 uncultured Gemmatimonadaceae bacterium | reverse complement strand
TCGTTGGACTTCCCCTTTACCGAAACCGCGCCCGGGGCCAGCCCGGCACGTTCGGCCAGAAGGTGCCGCATCTCTTCCGTACGGGGTCCGATCCTCGGACTCTCGCAGATCACCGTGACATCGAGGTTGCCCGCGCACCAGGAATGCTCACGAAGCATCGCGGCGACCCGTGACAGCAGCTCCATCGAGTCCGCCCCGCGCCACCTCTCCACCCCGGGCGGGAAGTGCGTGCCGATGTCGCCCAGGCAGGCGGCTCCGAGCAGGGCGTCGATCACGGCGTGCGCCACCGCGTCCCCGTCGGAAAAACCGCTCAGACCGGGTTGGTCCGGGAAGTGCACGCCGCCCAGGATCAGTGGGCGCGCGGCGTCGAAGCGGTGGGAATCGTAACCGGTCCCGACGCGGATCCCGGGTGGGAAGGTCGCCTGCAAGCGTTCAGTCCTCGTATCTCCGCACCACCAGGCAGGCGTTGTGGCCGCCGAATCCGAAGGAGTTGTTGAGGGCAGCCCCCACCGGGCGCTCGATCATGCCGCCGTGGGCGTACTCCAGGCCGCAGGCGTCGTCCCTGTCGGTGAAGTTGATCGTGGGGGGAATCCTGCCGGTGCGGCACGCCAGGACGGACATGACCATTTCGATGGCTCCGGCGGCACCGAGCAGGTGGCCGGTCATGGACTTGGTGGACCCGACCACCACATCGTAGGCGCGGGCGCCCAGGACCGCCTTGATCGCCGCGGTCTCGGCGGGGTCGTTCGCCGGGGTGGAGGTGCCGTGCGCGTTCACGTAGTCGATCTCGTCGGGGCCGATCCCCGCATCGTCCAGCGCCGCCCGCATGGCTTCCTGCGCGCCCTCCGCCTCGGGGGGCGGGGCGGTGATGTGGTGGGCGTCGCCCGTGGCGCCGTACCCGGCCAGCTCGCCCAGGATCTCGGCTCTGCGGGCGCGCGCGTGCTCCATCTCCTCGAGCACCAGGATGCCCGCCCCCTCGCCGATAACGAAGCCGTCGCGGCCGGCGTCGAAGGGTCGGCTGGCGCCGGCCGGGTCGTCGTTGCGCCGCGACATGGCCTTCATGGCCGCGAAACCGGCGATGGTGATCGGGGTCACCGCCGCCTCGGTGCCGCCGGCCAGCATGAGCCGCGCCTCTCCCCGCGCGATGTGCCGGGCGGCCTCGCCGATGGCGTGGGCACCCGAGGCGCACGCCGAGACCGTGGCGTAGTTGGGTCCCCTCAGGCCGTACCGGATCGAGACGACGCCGGCGGCGATGTCCGGTATGAACATGGGGATGAAGAAGGGGCTGACCCGGCCCGGGCCCCGGTGATCGAGGATCCTGCAGTTCGCCTCCAGGGTGGCGATCCCCCCCACGCCGCTCCCGATCAGTGCGCCGAAGGCTGTGGACGGGCATCCCGGGGGAGGGCCGGAAAGACCCGCCGACCGCATGGCCTCGTCCGCCGCCGCGACGCCGAGCTGAAGGAACCGGTCGTAGCGCCGGGCTTCCTTTCGCGCCAGGTGCGCGAGCGGATCGAAGTCCTTGATCTCACAGGCGATCCGCGTCGCGTAGCCGCCGGCGTCGAACTGGGTGATGGGCCCGCCTCCGGGCGTACCCGCCAACAGCGCCTCCCAACTGGAAGGAACATCCAGACCGACCGGAGTGACCATCCCCATTCCGGTGATCGCGACTCTGCGCCGGTGTCCGCCGTTGGCCATGACCCTTTCGCTTGGACGGTTCGCCGTGGGCCGGGACCGCTCCACTACCGGGCGGCGCCCATGCCCGGGCGGAGCCTGGCCCTCCCTCCCTCTCGCCCCACGCCGGGTGCCCCGCTAATCCGCGTGCTCTTCGATGTAGGCGACGGCGTCGCCCACCGTACGCATCTTCTCGGCGTCCTCGTCGGGAATGTCGATCCCGAACTCCTCTTCCAACGCCATGACCAGTTCGACGGTGTCGAGGGAGTCGGCGCCAAGGTCATCCACGAAAGACGCCTCGGGGGTCACCTTGTCGGCCTCGACCCCGAGTTCTTCGACGATGATCTCCTTGACCCTGGCTTCCGCTGTGTCGGACATGCTTGTCTTCTCCTCTTCTCCCTACCTTTGGGGTTATGGGCGGCCAGACCGCCTGGCTGGCTGCGGAATCCGACCGTCTACATGGCCATGCCGCCATCGACTGCGATGATCTGGCCCGTAATGTAACCCGCCTCCGGTCCCGCGAGGAACCGGACGACTCCAGCCACATCGGCCGGTTCTCCCAGACGGCCGGCGGGGATCCGGCCCCTGAGTTCGTTCACCGTCGCTTCGGGCAGACCGGCCGTCATGTCCGTCCGGATGAAGCCCGGCGCCACGGCGTTGCAGCGGATGTTCCGGGCTGCGAGCTCCTTGGCCACGGACTTGGTCAACCCGTGCAGCCCCGCCTTGGAGGCCGCGTAGTTGGCCTGCCCGGCGTTGCCCATCAGGCCGATGACCGACGTGACGTTGATGATGGACCCGGCGCGGCGTTTCATCATCGGCCGGGTCACGGCCCGGATCATGTTGAAGGCGCCCCCGAGGTTCGTGTCGATCACGCGGGACCAGTCTTCGTCACGCATGCGGAGCAAGATGTTGTCTCGGGTGATGCCGGCGTTGTTCACCAGGATCGTCACGGGCCCCTGCCCCGACTGCACGGCGGCCACCGTGCGCTTGCAGTTGGCCGCATCGGCGATGTCGCAGGAGTAGCCGGCGTGGCCCTCGCCGTCGAGCTCGGCGGCCGCGGCCGCGGCCCTGTCCCCGTCCCTGGCGACCACTGCGACCCGCGCGCCCCCGTGGGCCAGCGCACGGGAAATCCCGAGCCCGATCCCCCGCGATCCCCCCGTGACGATCGCCACCGCACCGGCGAGTTCCGAAGTGTCGTTCATTTGGCATCCTCCAGGGAATCGATCGCCCCGGGTGTCCCGAGCGCCCAGGTAGGTATACCCCACGCGTTGCGCCGGTTCAACCCCGTGAGCACCTTGCCGGGTCCCAATTCCAGGAAGCGCGTGACGCCCATGCGGCCGAGCGTCGCGATGCACTCGGTCCAGCGGACCGGCGAGGTGAGCTGCCGCACCAGGAGCTCCCGGATCCTGCCCGGGTCGCGGATCGCCTGCGCGGTGACGTTGGACACGACGGGGAACGCGGGCCGGCTGAAGCGGACCCCTTCGAGGGCGACGCCGAACTGCGCGGCCGCGGGTTGCATGAGCGGCGAATGAAACGCCGCCGACACCTTGAGCGGCATGACCCGTCTGGCGCCCTTCTTCTTGGCGGCCCGGGCGATCCAGTTGATGCCCCAGACGTCGCCGCTGAAGACGACCTGGCCGACCGCGTTCAGATTTGCGGCAACCAGTGTGAAGTCGGCTTGTTCGGCTTCACGGCAGAGTTCGGCGACCTCCGCCCCACCCAGCCCCAGCACAGCCGCCATCGTGCCCGGAACCTCCTCTCCCGCCCGCGCCATGAGTTCGCCCCGGCGCCGCACCGCGCGCAGACCCTCGGCGAAACCGAAGGTTCCCGCGGCGGCGTGCGCCGACAGCTCACCCAGGGAGTGCCCCGCGGCGGCGACGACCGGCCCCAGCCGGTCCCGCACCACGCGGTGGACGGCGAGCGAATGCACATACAGCGCCGGCTGGGCGTTTTCGGTCGCCGTCAGGGTCTCCTCGGGACCTTCCCACGCCAGACGCGACAGCGCGAACCCCAGGATGTCATCCGCTTCGGCAAAGGTGTCGGCGGCCTCGGGGAATCGCGCGGCCAGCGCCTGTCCCATTCCGACGTGCTGGGATCCCTGGCCCGGAAACAGCAGCCCCGTCTTCACCCGGCCGGGCAGTCCCCGGCGGTCCGTGGACAAAGCCGCCCGACCACCGGGAGCGGCGAGGCCCCGGGCCGGCAGGGCCGGTCTACCAACGCATCGCCATGGCGCCCCAGGTGAGCCCGGCGCCGAATGCGGCCGTCAGTACCAGCGAACCCGGCTCGATCCGTCCCTCCTCGGCGGCTTCATCGAGGCCCACGGGAATGGACGCCGACGAGATGTTGCCGTAGCGTTGGAGATTCACGAAGACCTTCTCCATGGGGATCCCGGAGTACCTCGCGGTCGACTCGATGATCCGCATGTTGGCCTGGTGGGGGACCATCAGGTCAACGTCGGAGGAGTCGACGCCGGCTTCCCGCAGGACCGAAGTCCCGGCGTGGGCCATCGAGCGCACCGCCGACTTGAAGACCTCACGTCCGGACATCCGGATCATGTGGTCCCTGGCGTGCAGCGATTCCTCGTCGAGGGGCCGGACCGCCCCGCCGGCGGGGCGCTGCAGGAGGTCGGCCATGTCGCCATCGGACCGGTGGAAGCTCGACAGAATGCCCTCTCCGTTGAGCGAGGGCTGCACCACGGCGGCTCCCGCACCGTCGCCGAACAGGATGCAGGTGGCCCGGTCCTGCCAGTCGATGATCGAGGACATCTTCTCGGCCGACACCACGAGCACGACCTCGCCACGCCCCGCCGCCACGTACCCCTCGGCCATCGACACGGCATACAGGAAGCCCGTACACGCGGCGTGCAGGTCGAAGGCCGGACAGCCCCGGGAGGCGCCGATGCGCGCCTGGATCTCGCAGGCCGTCGAGGGCAGCCAACGGTCGGGCGTCGCGGTGGTGACGATGAGCAGGTCCACGTCCGCCGCGTCCAGCTCCGCCTTCGCGAGGGCCCGCGAAGCCGCGCACGCCCCCATGTGGGTGGTCGACATGTCATCGGGTGCGATCCTGCGTTCCACGATCCCGGTCCGTTCCCGGATCCAGGCGTCGCTGGTGTCGACCATCTTCTCCAGATCCGCGTTGGTCATCACCCGGTCCGGAAGGAAGCGGGCGGTGGCCGAAATCCTGGCGACGGGGTCTCGCCTCCTCATGCGTGGCTCATCCCGGGCCCGGCCAGATCCCGGGCCATGTGGGCGACCAGCCCGTTGCGCACCGCACGCACGGCCACCCCGATTCCGGCGCTGATCGCCCGCGGAGAAGACCGGCCGTGGCATATGACGGTGACGCCGTTGACGCCCAGCAGGGGTGCGCCGCCGTACTCGGCGTAGTCGAGGTCGCGCAACAGGTCGTCCACCTCATCGCGCCGTCCGATCCACTCCAGGCCGGGCGCCAGCTTCCGGACCATGAACGCCGCCACCGATTCGTAGAACTTCAGCAGGATGTTCCCGGTGAAGCCGTCGCAAACCAGGACGTCGCAGGCGTGCAGGAGAATGTCGCGGCCCTCGATGTTGCCGACGAAGTTGAGATCGCTGGCGGCCAGGAGCCTGTACGCTGCCTGGAGCACCTCGGTCCCCTTCTCCGCCTCGGTCCCGACGTTCAGCAGCCCGACCCGGGGAGCGCTCATTCCCTGCAGGTCCTGCATGTATATGGAGCCCAGCCGCGCGAACTGGACGAGCTGATGCGGCTTGCACTCGATGTTCGCCCCGATGTCCGCCACGAGCGTCAACCCCCCGTCGGTGGGGAACAGCGTCGCGAGCGCGGGACGATCGACTCCCTGGAGGGGCCGGAGCCGCAGCAGCGAAGCCGCCATGACGGCCCCGGTCGAACCCGCCGACACGAAGGCGTCGGCTTCTCCGGCCGCCTGGAGGCCCAGTCCCACGCTGATCGAGGATCGCGGCCTGCGGCGCAGGACCGAAGCCGGTGCGTCGGAGGAGGCGATGCGATCCGGAGCATGAACCACGGAAATCCTCTCCTGGCATGGAAACCGGCTGAGCGGAGCGACCAGCGCCGGCTCGTCTCCGACCAGCATGACACTCAGGGCGGGATCCGCCTCGACCGCGGCCACGGCACCGGCAACCTCGCTGGAGGGGGCGTCATCCGTCCCCATCGCGTCGAGTGCGATCCTCATGAGATGCGAATGAGCCGAGGGGAAAAGGGGGCGGCTACTCTTCCGCCACTTCGAATACCACCTTGCCCCGGTATACGCCCGATGTGGGACAGACCCGGTGGCGGAGCTTCGGGTCACCGGTTCCGGAGCATGTCCCGAGGGTGGTCTGCGAAGCCTTGTAGTGCGTACGCCGCTTGCGTTTCCGTTGCCTGGAGACGCGCTTCTTGGGAACAGCCATCTGTATCGTCTTCCTAGTCGGTTCGCAGGGCCTCCAGAGCCGACCACCTCGGGTCGATTCCGGCGCCGAACTCCTCTTCGGCCCTGCTGAAACGTTTCACCGGGTCGCCGCACTCCGTGCAGCAGCCGTCTTCCTCTTCCCGCGGCACCAGGTACCGCGGCACCTCCAACACGATTTCCTCGCGGATCGCCTCCGTCAGGTCCAGCGTCGTTTCGCGGACTCCGAAGGTCCTGACCCCCGGGTCCGAGACCTCCCACCCCTCGGCGGGAACATAGACCAGCGTGAGCGGCCTCTTCACCTCGAGGCGCAGCTCCCGAAGGCAGCGACCGCAATCGTAGTGCATGGGGGCCTTCCAGAAACCCCGCACCACGACCCCACCTCCCGCCGTCGCCGCCACCGAGCCGGTCACCTGCACCG
Organism: uncultured Gemmatimonadaceae bacterium; assembly: GCA_964615515.1. Classification (GTDB taxonomy): domain Bacteria; phylum Gemmatimonadota; class Gemmatimonadetes; order Longimicrobiales; family Gaopeijiaceae; genus Bin94. The sequence goes on along the minus strand of CAZTOF010000829.1, from coordinate 2,445 downwards.
GATCCGTGAATTTCAACTCGGAACCGGTCCAGATCTCGTGGCCGGCCTCGATCGATGCGCTCAAATCGAGTTTGCGACTGCGCCTCAAGTGAAGCAGGTCAACTCGTAACATAGATCTTCACGATGCGGACGGAAAGAGAGCGTGTCAATGTGGCTCGAATGCCGACAGGATTCTGTCCACGGGCTGCTACGGCTTCTATTCCGGGCGCTCGCACTCCGCGAAGAAGAACCCGATTTCGCGCCGGGCGTTCGGGTCCGAGTCCGAGGCGTGGATCGCGTTGCGCTCCCTGGACTCTGCGTGAAGCCGCCGGACCGTACCCGGAGCGGCCTCGGCCGGGTCCGTGGCGCCGATGACCTGCCGGAGCCGGGGAACCGCGCCGGGGGCTTCGAGGACCATGGGGATGCAGGGACCCGAGGTCATGAAGGCAACCAGCGAATCGTAGAACGGACGATCCCGGTGGACCTCGTAGAAGGAACTTGCCTGGGCCCGGGTCAACGTCAGCATGCGGACGGCCTTCAGAATGAACCCGGCGGATTCGAGGTGCGCGATGATCTGTCCGGCCTTGCCGCTCCGGGTGGCGTCGGGTTTGATGATGGCCAGCGTCTGGTTCATGGGGGTTTCCTCGTGCGAACAGGTTCGGAGCCGCGGTCGGCTTCCGGGAGCCCGTGGACATGGTCCTCGCGTTCAAGCGGTCACGATGGTCTCGGCGAAGGCGCGCATGACCGTTCCCCGCTCCAGGAAGCCGATGAGCTCTCCGTCCCTCACGACCGGCAGCCGGGACACTCCCCGCGTGGTCATCGAGCGGCTGGCCACCAGCAGCGATTCGTCCTCGGAAACGCAGAGCACCGAACGGGTCATGATCTGACGGGCCACCGTGGTGTCGGGTCCGGCGGAATTCCCCGGTTCGCGGCCCGGAAGAATGTGCGGCAGGACATTCCCCGCGGTGACCACGCCGAGCAGCTCGTGGCTTGCGCCGACCACCGGCACGGCGGAGAGCTCCCGCCGGAGCATGAGGTTCTGGATTTCGGCGATCGGTGTTTCGGGATAGATCCTGTAGCCGAGCGGAGTCAGAACATGTTCGATCCTCACGTCCGTCTTGATTTTGTTGTCAGAAAACGCCTTAAATATTGTAATTTCAAGTTCTGCATCAGATCCGGCGTCCAGGATTGCCGGGGACAGGCGCCCGAGAACCGGGCCCAGAAAGAGGTTCACCGAGGGTCGTGGCAGTCCCCAGGTGACCCATGTGCCACGGAACCGGCGTCCGCCCGTGCCCTCTCCCGGCAGGCAGAGGAGAATGCCCGGTTCGGCCCCGTCGCCGCCAAGGTCGAAGAGGTCGACTCCGGGAGCCACCGGTCCACGGCGTGGCAGCCCTCCGTCCCGCAGGAGCCGGGCGACGCGAAGCGCAAGCGGGTGGCGGGTGTCCAGATCCCCCGCACCGCGGCACAGGAAGTGCCAGACATCGGTGCCCGCTGCGGTCAGGACGGGTGGGCTGGCCAGAAGCTTGCGAAGCTTCATCAACCGTTCTTCCCCGGGAGTCCGTGGATGGACTCCGCATGCATCGCCGGGCGAATGCCGTGGGGGTCCTGACCACGGGTTCCCAGGCGAGGTATCCAGGCCGGATCGCTTCGCACCACCCGTTCACGATGTAAGGTAAACATTACATTATGTCATGTTCAGTGTACATTCGATTCGCCAAGTCGGTTACCCTGCGTGGATCCTCCGGCCAGTCCTTGCAGCGGGCTGCCCTCTCGCGGCGCCTTGCAAGCCCGGCGCCTCGCCGCTCGGGCGGCTTTATCCACGGACTGCTGGTGTGGCTACCGCCCCAGAGATTCCCCGATGAGCGCGGAGATTTCAACGGGGCGTCTGGCGACCTTGATTCCATTGTCCTCGAAGGCCCGGGTCTTTTCGGCGGCGGTGCCGGACGACCCGCTGATAATAGCACCCGCGTGGCCCATGCGCGTCCCCGGAGGAGCGGTGCGGCCGGCGATGAATCCCACCACCGGGATGTCGAGGTTCTCGCTCACCCACTCGGCCGCGTCCTGCTCGGCCGTGCCGCCGATCTCCCCGATCAGCACGACGGCCTCCGTCTCCGGGTCCGCGGCGAAGGCGGCGAGGCAGTCCACGAAGCTCGTCCCGATCAGGGGATCGCCGCCGATGCCGACGCAGGTGGTCTGCCCCAGGCCGGCCCGGGTGAGGTGGTGCACGGCCTCGTAGGTGAGGGTCCCCGACCGCGAGATGAGCCCTACCGGTCCCCCCGCGACGATGCTCGCCGGAATGATTCCCAGCGTGGTCCTGCCCGGGCAGATGATGCCGGGGCAGTTGGGTCCCAGCACGCGGCTGCCCCGGTCGCGGGCGCGATCATGGAAGCCGCCGACGCCGGGATCGGCTTCATCGTCTGCGTCACCGAGGGCATCCCGGTTCTGGACATGGCCAAGGCCCATGCG
>CAZTOF010000828.1:0-3050 GCA_964615515.1 uncultured Gemmatimonadaceae bacterium | reverse complement strand
TTTCAGGACGGTTCGGTCAGATGCCGTTCAACGGCAGGAAGCGCGGATCGTGCAGCCCTGTAAGTAGTTAGACGATTTCCTGCCGGGATTCTGACCACCGGAGATCCGCTGCCGAGCCACCCACCCCCACCGGGACGAGTGTCGCGCGGCTGTGCCCCACCACGACCTTCAGCCCCACCGAATCGGCCCCACTCGTGGCGAGAATCGAGATCGAATCCGGTGCCGCCCGCCTCTCGCCCCAGTCGGGCCACCACGTCGCCAGCCGGCGTATCGGGAAGATCCCCGTGAACCCGTGTTCATCGGTCAGGTAGAGAATGCGCGGTCCCGTGGCGGTGCGATCCGGGTCCCCTCCGCTGACGCCGCCGTACAGCACCGAATAGCCCCCAACCTGCGCCTGGCCCCAGTCCCAGGTGACGCCGCCCCACGTTCCCCAGTTGTGGTCGTGATAGGTGCGGGCGCCGTCGATCTCCCGGCAGCGCGACCCTTCGCACAGCCGCCCCGTGGCGCGTGCGTCGAGCAGGGGGACGGTGTAGCCGGAGAGGATGCCTACTCCGCCGATTTCGACCGGCGGCAGGTAGCGCCGTGAGGCGGCCGCAACGCTCAGGTCGAGGGTGAGCGGGTTGCCTACGGTCTCCGACGGAACGCGGGCGACCAGCGTGTAGGTGCCGTCGTCCTCGATCGTGACGCTCGAGGCGCCGATGACGAGATCCGGCTCCCCTTCCGCGAACACGACTTCGTGGGAGTCGGCGACTTCGGAATAGACGCGCTCGCCGGATCCGGGCCGCACCCGTGTGGCCAGCATGCGCCCTCCCCAGCGCCCGTCCGGCACCTGGCCGGCGATCATGTACGTCAGGTAGAGCCAGCCGGAATGGGGCAGGAGCACGTTAAAGTAGTGCCACTCGGCCCAGGTGGAATCGCCGGCGGCAGTGCCGCGGGGCAGGTGCAGCGCGTCCAGTGAGCGGTACAGTTCGGCGTCGGTCGGATCGCGCCAGCGGCGATCGGCTTCGAGATCCTTCCAGGCGCCCGCGACGAGGGTCGGCGCGACATCGAGACGCTCGGCGAGACCGGGAATCGTGGCGCTCGCCGAGATCGGCACCAGGCCCGAGTCGGCCTCCAGGTAGAGGAGCTCGTCCTCGATCCACGGGGCGGCGGCCGCGACCCGTTCCGCGAACCGGGTTCCCGCGAGGACCTCGCGGTAGAGGAGTGAGGCCTGCTCGATGGAGTAGAACATCGAACCGACCCCCCCGGTCTTGAGCGTCTCCAGATCGATGCCGGTGGGCAGGACGATCAGGTCGCCGCCTCCCACCAGCTCCTTGTCCCGGGCCTGCTCGACGAGGGCGCCGCCGACCGACAGCAGCACGATCGTCACGCCCACGCCGAGCGCGTAGCCGCCCAGCAGCAGGAGGCTGCGCGCGGGACGCTGCAGGAACGACGCCCAGACGAGGCGCAGGGTCACGGCCGCGTCCTCCCGTCGACGACCTCGATGCGGCGGCGGGCACCGTCGGCGAGTTCGAGGTCGTGTGTGGCGACGACGAGGGTCGTTCCCGCGGCGTTCAGCTCCTGGAAGAGCGTGAGGACGCGCCGGGAGGTGGCGCGGTCGAGTTCGCCGGTGGGTTCGTCGGCGAGGACGACCGCCGGGTCGTTGGCGAGCGCGCGGGCGATGGCGACGCGCTGGCACTCGCCGCCGGAGAGCTCGCCGGGCCGGTGGCGGAGGCGGTCCTCCAGGCCGACCCGCTCGAGCACGGCGGCGGCGCGTTCCCGGCGCTCCCGGCGCGGCACCCGCGCCGCCGCGAGGGGAAGCTCCACGTTCTCGATCGCGGTCAGCATGGGGAGCAGGTGGAACCTCTGGAAGACGAGCCCGACCTCGTGCAGCCGGAGCGAGGCCCGCGCCTCGACGGACAGGGTGGCCAGATCGCGGCCCAGGAAGACCACCTGGCCGGTTGTGGGCAGGTCCACGCCGCCGAGCAGGTGCAGCAGGGTGGACTTGCCCGATCCGCTCGGTCCGGTCACCGCGAGGAAGTCGCGGCGCCGCACCGTCACGGTCGCGCCGCGGAGCGCCCGGACGCGGGTGCGGCCCCGCCGGTAGTCGCGGGTGACCTCCCGGGCCGCGACGACGGTGTCGCCCCCCGCCCCCCTCACGGCTCCTCCCTGTGCAGCAGCGTGGTGACCTCGCGGCGCGTCGCCCCGAGCGCCGGTATCAACCCCGCCACGGCGCCCGACGCGACCACCAGACCGTACGCCGCCGCCAGGCTCTCCGGTTCGAGCACGAAGAACCGCACCGCCGCCGGCAGACCGGGGAGCCCGGCGAGGATCGACTCGAGGTGCCCGGCCACGACCACCGCCAGCCCGATCCCGATCCCGCCCCCCACCGCGCCCAGGACGATGCTCTCGGCGGCGAGATCGCCCACGATGCGCCGGCGCGACACGCCGATGGCCCGCACCGCCGCGATGATCCCGAGTCTCTCGCTCACCGAAACGGCCGTGATCGTCCCGATCAGAAGCGCGGCGACGAAGAGGCTCACGCTCCCTAGGATCACAGCCACCTGCCGGAAGTACGACAGGCGCTCGTCCAGCCTGTCCGATATTCCCGCGAGGGTGACGACCTCAACCCGGTCCACGACGGCGGCCATATCGGCACGGACCGATTCGGGATCGTGGCTGGCGCGCACCCGGATCATGGCGAACGAGACCCGGTCGTCGAGTCCCGCGAGGGCCCGCAGATCCTCCAGCGGCATCGCCAGCGGCATGTCCCGCACCGTCGCGAAGACGAAGTCACCCGTCCCCGACACCTCCACGGACGCGGTGCGCCCCCAGGCGTCGAGTCCGGCGATCGCCAGGCGCAAGCGGTCGCCGGGCCCCACGGCCAGCGCCTCCGCGAGCCTGGAGTCCATCAGCACCTCCCCCCGCCCCGGCCTGTTGCCCTCCACCAGGTTGTAGAGGCTGCGGTTGTCCGGGTCCAGTCCCAGGGCGAGCGTCCGCACCGCGTCACGGGATGCGGCGGGTCCCCGTTCCTCCACCTCGGCGCCGACCGACAGCGCCAGCACCGGCGC
>CAZTOF010000827.1:0-1794 GCA_964615515.1 uncultured Gemmatimonadaceae bacterium | reverse complement strand
CAAGCTGCGGTATACCAAGATCGCGGAGAAGTCGGCGAGCGGGATGGGACTGATGGCGGGGGCCGCGACGGCGATCGCCGCCGCACCGGTGGTGGCCGTGCTTCCCTTCGTGGGTGCCGGGGCGGCGCTCCTGGTCGGATTCGGGGTCGGGACGGGTGTGGGGCTCGGCATCAGGCAGGCGCGGGAGAAATAAGCGGAAGCCTTCCCCGCGCAGGATCCACATGCCCTCGGGCATCGACTCAGGAAGCAGTCCCGTGAGCCACGACAAGCGCACCGTACGGGCGTGGGTGCTGTACGACTTCGCCAACTCCATCTACCCGGCGGTCGTCACGACGGCGGTCTTTCCCATCTTCTACCGCAGCACGATCGTCGGCACCGAGGGTGGAGTCGCGGAACTCTGGTGGGGCTGGGCGGTGGCCGCGTCGGCGATCATCGTCGCCCTGACGTCCCCCCTGCTGGGCGCGATCGCCGACCGCAGCGGCGCCCGCAAGCGGTTTCTGGGCTTCTACGTGGCCACCTGCCTGGTCGGCGTGGCGCTCATGACGACGCTCGAACCGGGGATGATCGTCGCGGGCTTCCTCTGCTTCGTCGTCGCCAACGTGGGATTCGAGAGCGCGAACGTGTTCTACAACGCGTACCTCCCCGACATCGTCCCGCCCGAGCGGCTGGGCCGCACCTCGGGCTACGGCTTCGGCCTGGGGTACCTGGGTTCGGCGCTCGGCCTGATCCTCGTGCTCCCCCTCGCCCAGGCGGGGCGCATCGAACTGGTCTGGCTCACGGTCATCGCCTACTTCGCGATCTTCTCGATCCCGGCGTTCCTCTTCCTGCCGCAGGACCGGCGGGCCGGGATGGGGATCGGTCGGGCCGCCGCCAAGGGGTTCGCCGACTTCAAGCGCATCGCCGCCGAGGTCTGGGGCCACACGAATCTGCGGCGCTTCCTCATCGCCTTCTTCTTCTACATCGACGGGGTCCTGACGATCATCGTGATGGCGGCCGTCATCGCGCAGGGCACCTTCGGCTTCGACCAACAGCAGGTGATCATCCTCTTCCTCATCGTGCAGTTCTCGGCGCTGATCGGGGCGTATTCGCTGGCTAAGCCGGCCGACACGCTGGGGCCCAAGAAGGTGCTGACCGGGGTGCTCTGCCTGTGGGTGGCGGCGGGCGTGTCCGCGTATTTCGTGGAGAGCGCGAACGTGTTCTACGGGTTGGCGGTCGCGGCCGGGTTCGGCCTGGGCTCGGTGCAGTCGGCCAGCCGGGCCCTGATGGCCTCGCTGATTCCGGACGGGAGGGAGGCCGAGTTGTTCGGGTTCTATGCGCTCTGCGGGCGGTCGTCGTCGGTGCTGGGGCCGGTGCTCTTCGGGGGGGTCACCTACCTGGCGGGGGGGAACCAGCGGCCGGGCTTCCTGGTGCTGACAGGGCTGTTCCTGATCGGGCTGCTGTTGCTGCAGCGGGTGAAGGACCCGAAGGCGCCGGGGGTGCAAGGGGGTGTGGCGTGACGATGGAAGCGGCCGAAAGGCGCGCCGCGGTGCGCGATCGCTACGCGAGGGCCGCGACGCTGGAGGACGGGTGCTGCGGGCCTTCGGACTGCGGGACTCCGGCTTCGGGGAGTGGCGGCGCGACGGCCGCCGACGAGATCAGCTGCGCGGTGGGCTACGACGAGAGCGAGCTGAGCCGGGTGCCCGAGGGGGCGAACCTGGGACTCGGATGCGGCAACCCCGTCGCGCTCGCCTCGCTGGCCCCGGGCGAGACCGTGCTCGACCTGGGCTCGGGGGCCAGCGAGGCGAGCGCGACGGG
>CAZTOF010000826.1:0-2220 GCA_964615515.1 uncultured Gemmatimonadaceae bacterium | reverse complement strand
CTGCTGGACCCTGGCTCCGGGGTACGATGCCCTTACCGCCCATATCCTTGTCGAGCCCGGCTACGAGTCGGACGTCGGGCACGAATCGCTGCTGGACCAGATCCGGGATATCGCCTACCGGGAATTCAACATACACCACATCACCGTGCAGCTCGAAACCAGGGCGGGCCGCTGTCTCGAGGCGCACCACGTCGACCACCTGCTGGCGACCGCACGCGTGTGAACGAGAGTGCGGCCGTGAGATTCGCCATGGCCGGTCCGGGGAGGAGAGAATGTTAGAGTCGGCTCCGCGAACGCTCCTCGCGGTTGTGGGGCTCGCCGGCCTTCTCTGCCTGCCCCGTTCGGCGGCCCCTCAGGACGCCGTTCGTCGCGTCACCCTGACCGAAGCTCTTCAGGAGTTTGCCGAGAACAGCCTGGCGTTGAAGATCGCGCGCTCCGAGGCCGCCCGGACCGCGGGAGCTGCCCGCCAGTCGCGGGCGTACGCCAACCCGTCGTTCACCATCGGCCGCGACGACCTGGGGCATGGGTCGGAGAAGTTCTGGGAAGAGACCATGCAGTTCGTTCAGCAGGTTGAATGGCCGGGCCGGACCTCGGCGCGCGGACGGGCCGCCACCCACACCATCAGCGCCGGCGCGGCCCGCCTCCGCGCGGACTCGATTCAGCTCGCCTTCGAAGTTCGGGAGGCGTATGCGACGGCCTGGCTCGCCGAAGAGTCGGAACTCACCGTACGCCAGGCGGCCGATGTGATACGGAGCGTGGCGGAGGACGCCGAGGTCCGTCTGCAGGCGGGGGACATCTCCGCGTACGAGGCCCGGAGGCTGCGGCTGGAACGGGTGCGGGCGGAACAGGATGTCACGGAGGCGGGGATCCGGACCCGGGCCGCGCGCAGGCAACTGGCCGCGCTCATTTCACCCGGGACGGAAGCGGAAGAGGTGGGGCCGTCGGCGGCGCTGCGGGGCGTGCCGCCGCGGATGGCGCGCGAGGATGCGTTGCGACTCCTCCCTGCAAGGCCGGATCTGGAAGCGGCGGCAAGGGAGCTCGATGCCGCGCAGGCCGAAGTCGACATCGCGCGGTCCTACTGGGTACCGGCCCCTACCTTCGGGGTCGGATACAGGCATCATCTCGACGGTTTCGCCGGGGCCAGCCTGGGCCTGGATCTTCCGCTGCCGCTGTTCGATCGCGGAGCAGGGGCTCGCGAAGAGGCGGCGGCCCAAAGCTCCGCGGCGGCGTATCGGCTCGACCTGAGGCGGCGGCTGGCTGAGAACGACCTCCTCAACGCTGCGGATCGCTATGCGGCCAGCCGCGCCCGCGTCGAGGCGGCGGCGGAGGTTCTGCTGGCGGATGGCGAGGCCCTGCTGTCGTCCGCGACAGCCGCCTACGGCGAGAACGAAATGACGCTCCTGGAGTTGCTCGACGCCGCCAGCGCGTTCCAGGACGCCCGGTTGAGCGCGCTGTCTCTGCGATCGGAAGCATGGATCGCCTACTACGACCTGCTTCGCGCCATGGGGACGGCCCCGGAGGAGGAACGATGATACGCAAGGTAGTGGATGCCCGGATACTGGTCTCGTTGCTGGCCCTGGGATTGCCGGGCTGCGGCGGCGGTGCGGACGAAAGCGCGGCCGACCCGGCCCACGATCCGCACGTCGGCGGGGGGTTCTTTACCCGGCTCGTGGACGGGATCGAACTCTTCGTCGAGTACCCGCACCAGATCGAGGGCATCGAGAGCGAGGAGCCCTGGGAGATCCATTTCACATGGATGGAGGGCTGGCAGCCGGTTGAAGGCGCCGACGTGACGTTGTCGATGGTCGGACCGGACGGCGAACGCGAGGAGATGGTGGCGGAGCCCGAGATCCCGGGCGTGTACATCGCAGTCCCCACGCTGCCGGAGGCCGGAGAGTGGGAGGTTGATTTTGCGCTGTCGGTCGACGGACGGGACTTCACGATCCATGCGGGACATCTTGAGGTCTTCCACGGCGAGGACGAGGTCGATTCACACGAAGGGCACGACCACGCGGAAGACGAGGTGCACGCGGAACAGGTCACGGGGTCGATTACGCTGGCCAAGGAAGAACAGTGGTCGTTTCCGTTCGCGGTCGCGGTCGCGGAAGAGCGCGAGATTCCCGCCTCCTTCGCCGCGGCAGGCGAACTGGTGGCCCCTCCCGGCGGCTTGGTGCACGTCTCCGCTCCGGTTGCCGGGCTCGTGCAAGTCGACGGACCGTC
>CAZTOF010000825.1:0-2461 GCA_964615515.1 uncultured Gemmatimonadaceae bacterium | reverse complement strand
GTCCTGGTGGGGATGTCGATCGACCTCAGCCGATCGAGTAGGTGACGCCGGTACGAAACGTCAGGGTCCGGGTCCTGAGAGCGTATGCGTCGACGGGGAAGTACCACCGACCCGGCGAGATCACATTACGCTTCCACGCCGGCACCACGTCGATCTTCGTGAACCCATGGGTGTACAAGGTACCGACGGAAAGCCACAGGTTGCGGTGCACCCCGATTTCGAGCCGGGCTCCGGCGGCGACGCCGCGGTCGAAGGCTTCCACCTTCCTGGTCAGGCCCCGGATGGTTTCGCCCTCGCGCAGGATCCACACCGTGTGCAGGGAGTCCCGCTGTAATCCCAGGAACGGCCCGGCCAGGAGATGCAACCTGGCGCGATCGGTCAGTTGGAAGCGCCTGTCGGCCAGGAGCGTGAACTCGAGATAGGGAATCAGGTTCTCGGCTGTGCACGGGATTTCCAATCGTGTCCCGGACAAACAGGTGTGTTCCCTGTGGTAGCCCTTCTCGGACAGGCCGGCTCCCAGTTGAATGCCCCAAGTGCCGAAAACGGGGAATCCGGCGGTGATGCCGAGTGCCCGCCCATGCCGGGACCGCGGTTTGTCCTCTCCCCAGGTGTGATTGGTATGGCCGAACACGCGCTCGGCGAACCCGAGCCCGCCTGCCAGGGTGAGCGTAGCCTGACCCTGGGCGGAGCTGCCGGGCATCAGAAGGAGCAGGGCGGCGACGGAGATTGCGCAGCGCCTCATTTCACGGCCTCCCTCCCTGTGTCACGTGAGCGGTGGACTCCGAACATGATGCCATACGCCGCAGGGGGGTGTCACGTTACGCCGGCTTCCTACGCCTCCCGCACCTCCTTGACCAGCTCCGACATCTGCTGCCTGGCGTCGCCGAAGAACATCAGCGTGTTCTCCATGTAGAAGAGGTCGTTGTCGATGCCGGCGAAACCGGGGCTCAGCGACCGCTTCATGACGATCACCGTGCGGGCCTTGTCCACGTCCAGGATCGGCATCCCGGCGATCACCGATTCGGGGTCGCGCGCGGCGGGGTTCACCACGTCGTTGGCGCCCACGATGAGCACGACGTCGGTCGTGTCGAATTCCGCGTTGATGTCTTCGAGGTCGAGGAGCTTGTCGTAGGACACGTCGGCCTCGGCCAGCAGGACGTTCATGTGCCCAGGCATGCGGCCCGCGACCGGGTGGACCCCGAAGCGCACCCGCACCCCCCGCTCCTCCAGAAGGTCGCACACCTTCTTGAGCTCGTGCTGCGCCTGGGCGACGGCGAGACCGTACCCGGGAACGACCGCCACCGAGCCGGCGTAGGCCAGTACCATGGCCGCCTGCTCCGCGTCCACGTCGCGCACCGGACGCTCGCCGGTCTTCGCCGCCAGCGCCGGGCCGTCGGTGCCGAACGCCCCGAAGGCCACGTTTCCGAGCGACCGGTTCATCGCCTTGCACATGAGCTGGGTGAGGATCAGCCCGGCGGCACCGACCAGCGACCCGGCGATGATCAGCATCATGTTGCCCAGCACGAAGCCGGTCGCGGCGGCGGCCAGCCCCGAATAGGAGTTGAGCAGCGAGACCACAACCGGCATGTCCGCGCCGCCGATGGGGATGACCAGCAGCACGCCGAGGATGAGCGCGCCCGCCACCAGGGCCATGAACAAGGCGTGGTTGATGTCGGTGTGGATCGGCGCGAACCAGGAGGGTGCGGCGGTGCCGATGCCGGCATGCGCCAGCAACGCGCCGACCCACAGCACGCCCAGGAAGAGCAGCGCGTTCAGGATCTTCTGCAGGGGGAAGGTGACGGGCTTGCCGGTCACGATGCCCTGGAGCTTGCCGAAGGCGATCAGGCTGCCCGAAAAGGTGACCGCGCCGATCAGGGTGCTCAGCACGATGGTGACGCCCGTGCCCAGGCCGGAGCCGCTTCCCTCCAGCCGCACGAATTCGGCCGCCGCGACCGCCGCCGAGGCGCCCCCCCCGAAGCCGTTGAAGACCGCCACCAGCTGCGGCATGGCGGTCATCTCGATCCTGCGGGCCAGCACGCCCCCCACGACGGCGCCGGCGATGACCGCGGCCGCCACCGTGGTCCAGTCGAGGATACGGTTGTCGAGGAGGGTGACCACGATGGCCAGCAGCATGGCCACCGATGCGCGCACGTTGCCGGAGCGGGCCGTGGCGGGCGACGAAAGCTGCTTGATCCCGGAGACGAAGAGGATCGCCGAGACGAGGTAGGCGATTTGGGCGATGATGGAGGTGTCCACGGCGGCCTCAGCGTTTCCTGAACATCTGGAGCATGCGGTCGGTCACCATGAAGCCGCCCACTACGTTGATGGTGGCCATCACGATTCCGGCGACGCCGAGCACCTTGACCCACAGCGTGTCCGCGGCCCCGGTCACGACCAGGGCGCCGATGATGGCGATCCCGGAGATCGCGTTGGCGCCGGACATGAGGGGGGTGTGAAGGGT
>CAZTOF010000824.1:0-2339 GCA_964615515.1 uncultured Gemmatimonadaceae bacterium | reverse complement strand
GTTGTGGGGGTGGCGGGGATGGGGGCATCGGCGACAATGACCCGCTTCTCAAGTGTTCCAAATCGCCAATCCCGGTAACGCTCGACTGCACCCCCAGATCGGTCCGGCGCGGGGAGCATGTGACGTGCGAGGCCGAGCCGGACGACCCGGCCCACGACACGCGGCAGACCCACTACGAATGGTTCATCTCCTGCACGCCCACATGGAGCACCGCCGGGAACCAGTGCGATGCGGCGTGGGAGGGCAAGGGGAGCGGCTACAAGGTGTGGGAAGGCAAGGCGACCACCTCCGCGTTCATCACGGTCCGGGTCAGCCACCAGGTGACGACCGATTCGGTCTTCACCGGAGTGAGGTTTCAGGATATCGCGGTCTCCGGTCCCGGAACATGGTCCACCGGCGGGTGGGCGAGCAATGCGTCGAGGGAGTATCCGGAGAACCCGCCGAAGGGCAAGCCGTGGAATAAACGGCGGTGGGGAGTATTCGGCTACAGTCACCCGCAGGCAGTCCCCCGGATGTCCACGAAGTACGTCAAGGACGGACCTTGGGCCGGAACCCGGTATTTCACGAGCCAACCGCGGTTCACGCAGACGTACGATTACCTGTACGTCCATCCAGACCTGACGGACATTGGTCCAGAGTATGCCGGAGCGGACATGACGTGCGGGGAGGACGCGCCGGACGAGCCCGAGGCCAGCCTTTGGGACGTCAATTTGGCCTGCGGATACGCCGCCGACGTGTGGTTGTTCGCGAATCGGGTTGCTAGGCACGAAGACGCCCACCAGCAAAGCTACAACGACTGCATTGGTGGGGGTGCGGAGTGGTTTCTGAACGATGACCTCGGGGGGATCGTCGGAAAACCGGGATTGATGGAGGTCGCCGCGCAGAGGGCTTGGGAGGACCTATGGGACATGATCCAGACCGCAGCCGACACGCCCCAGAAGGAAGCGCCGACGTCGGTCATGTGGCAGTACCGCTATACCGGCAGTTGGGATTTGGATTCCCATTCTCTGGGCCAGCACTATGGGTCGTGGGGCTGTTGAACCGCCGAACGGGGGCGCTGGAGCCTCCGGAAAGGAGAGAAGCACCGATGAAAAGGAATCTGCTTTTGACGCTGGTGGCCGCATTGCTCGCGGCCGCGACTGCCGCACCGGCCAACGGCCAGAAGCGGCGGGCCAACTACGCGGAACTCACCCCCGAGCAGCAAGCGGCCGAGGTGGCCGCGCGTGTCGAGTCAATTGTCGCCGCGACGGCCCAGACGCGGGAGGACCGGGACAACCGGTGGCACAACGCCACTTGGCTGTGGACCGCATCGACAGACCCCCAAACCGACGAACGGGGCCGCAAACTGGCGTTTGATGCACTGGTCCAGGCCTACGAAAGGCAGCCGAATAGGGTGCGCTATGGGGGACGGTTGCCCGGCGGGGTGTCGCTGTACACAATCGCGATAGCCGGCCAGCCCATTCCCCCCGACAGGGAACCATGGGAGATCCCCGAGGGGCCGGGCCTCGACTACGTCCGCCATGTGTTCCGGACGGCGGAGTTGCCGCCGGGGCCGGAGGAGCGCGCCGAAATGGGTTTCTACGAGTCCGGCGACCTTATCAGATCGCCGTGGTGCCGAGCGGGCCTGGTGCTGTTCGGAGGGATCGGCGGCGAGGTGAACGAGGCATACGGAATACCGAAGGATGAGCAACGCGAACTCCTCGTGAATCCCGATTCGCCGAAGCCGGACCCGCCGCCCGGGAAGCTGTCGGACGATGCGGCCAAGTGGTGGAACCGCTGCTGGGACGGGCGGTTCTCGGACGGGTAGTAAAGGACCGGCGGCTGCGTGACGACCTGGCCGTTCCGCCCCTACCCTCAACGGAGAAAAGGAGGCCGGACATGACGACCAAGACGAAGGCGAAGCGCAGGTACATCCCCGACAGGTGAAGACCCCGACGGGATCGGCACTCGATCCAAGACCGACCTCCCACCACGGCCGGGATTGTGGCCGATCAATGTTCAAGACCGAGCGCATGACCACCCTGGTTGCACGGAATGAGGTCGCCTCGTACGCGGAACACGGCGAATGGGGTGAGCCCAAGTACGTCGTCTGGTCGAATCGTTCTGTCCGGGTATCCTTGATAGGGAAAGCCATAGTCCTGCAGTCAGCCGTCGGCGTCCACCGCGGCCTCCCGCGGGGGCCGCCCCGACAGCGCCCGGCTGAAGTCGCTTCCCCCCGGGGACTGGAACGCCCTGAGTCCGAACTCGGGCAGAATCGCGATCAGGTGGTCGAAGATGTCCGCCTGGAACCCCTCGTAGTTCGCCCACGCCGTGTCGTTCGAGAAGCAGTAGATCTCGAT
>CAZTOF010000823.1:0-6570 GCA_964615515.1 uncultured Gemmatimonadaceae bacterium | reverse complement strand
CTTCAGGACGTTGTCGACCTCCCGCTTCAGGTATTCCCGGGATGGCGGTAGCTCCAGACGCCCCTCCAGCTGGGCGGCGATCTGTTCCTCGCTGAGCGTGTTCCCCTCGATCGCGGTCGTGGCCCGGGCGCCCTTGACCAGGTAGAGTCGGTAGAGCTCGCGGGCGCCGGCGGGCGGCAGGACCGCCTGGGCGACATGATCGCACCTCGCGGCCGCCTCGCCGAGCAACGACCAATGGAGGGGGTCGGCCCGTTCAAGGTGGTGCCGGAAGGTGATCCAGGGGTGGGTGCGGCGGTATGACCATGATGATGTCCCATACTCTCCGGAAGGACGGGCAATCCTGCCTGGCACCGGCACCGGCATCCACCCATTGTTGATATCCGATGGCACCGCCGAATCGCCGGAGCCATGCCTGGCGGCGCCCACCGGAATCGCCGGAGCACAACGCGGGACCTGCCTTGGCGGCGCCAGCTGCCGGGAAGGAGGATTCCAGATGCGCACCCGAAGCCCGGCTTCCCTCTTCCTGCCGACCCTGGTCCTTGCCGGCTGCGGCCTCTTCGGACCCGAATACCTCGAAGTACGCGAGGTGACCGTCGGCCCGACCCTGGCCAGATGCCACGGCGCCGGCCCGCAGTCATGCATGGTGGTGGACGGCGAGCTGTACGACGACATGATCACCAGCTTCGAATTCGAGGCCGGCGATCACTACGTCCTCGACGCCGACAGGTATCGCGACGGCCGGTACGTGCTGAGAGACGTCTCTTCGAGAACCAGGGCAGCGGGCACGGAAGAGGTGATCACCGTCGCGCGCCACCGGGTACCGTGCGACGACGGCCATCCCGGGTACTGCAAGGTCGTCGACGGCGCCCCCTTCCGCGGTGAGATCGTCGGTTTCCGCCCCCGGCACGAAGACAGCTACCGCCTGCGCGTCGAGCGGTTCGACATGTTCCCCGAAGGCGTGACCGGCGCCCCCTACGTTCCGCCCTACGGCTACCGCCGGCTGGAGACGCTGGAGCGGACTCCGGGCGGTTGACGGCATGCCGGGCCGCGGGGTTTCCGGCGGAGCGGTTGTCGTGAGTCCGGGGCGGGGTTACAGTCGAGTCATGCGGCACAATCCCATGTCACCCACACTTCTCGCGTCTGTCACGGCCGCCGCGATCTTCTCGTGCGCCACGGAATCCGCCGCGCAATCCCCTCTGCGCGAGACCCTGCCGAACGGTGCGCTTCTGGTGCGGCATCCCGACCTGCCCGACATCGACGCCGCCGGCCCCGACGTCGCCGAAGCACATGTCGACCTCAGGTTCGGAAGCCTCGACGGGGACAACCCGAATCTCCTCTTCGGGGACATCAGGGGCATCCAGGCCACCAGCGATGGCACCATCTACGTGCTGGACCACCAGGCTTCGGAGGTTCGCGTCTTCGACTCCGACGGGCGGTACCTGCGGACGATCGTCCGGCAGGGCGAGGGTCCGGGCGAGATCACCTCGGCCAACGGGATCATCCTGTCGGGCGACTCGCTGCTGTGGATCCACGATCATGGCAAGTGGAGGATCGTCGGGGTGGATCTGGACGGAGAGCAGGTGCGCCGGTTCAACAAGCCGGTACTGAGCTACGGCGCCATGTGGGACGGCGTCTTCGACAATCGAGGACGCTACTGGAGATACGAGTCCCATTCGGACGAGGATCGGCCCTACCCGCCGCCACACGGCTGGAGCAAAAGTACATGGCGTCGCTATTTCAAGTACCACAACCTGTCCGACGGCGCCGTCGACTCCGTCTACCTCGGCGAACGCGTTTCGCGATCATATCACCACCACTACCGGGAATCGAACGGGCGCTTGCGGTTCCTAGGACGCCGCTTCGTGCCAGGGGAGACGGCCGTGGTCAACCCGTCCGGCGGATTCTGGCACGCAAACACCGGGGCCTACCGCATTGTGCGAACCGGCGAGGGCGGGGACACGCTGCTCGTGATCGAGGCCGGAGTGCCCGCCATGCCGGTGACGGACGAAGACCGTTCGGCCTACATCGAGGAGAACGTCGAGGACCGCCCCGAGGCGCGCGGTGCGGCCGAAGCCGTCGCGGCGCTTCTGCCGGACGTCAAGCCCGTTCTGAGGCGCATGTTCGTGGACGACGAGGGCCGACTCTGGGTGCAGCGGCTCACCCCGGCGGACGCTCCCGCGTTCTTCGACATGTTCAGCGAAGACGGTGACTATCTGGGCTCCGTCCGCTTCGCCTTCACCCCCGCTTTCACCAGGTACTTCTGGGTCCAGCACGGCAACATCTACACCTGGGTCGTGGACGAAATGGATGTGCCGTACGTGGTGAGGGCGCGGCTGGGGTGAGGCGGTGGTCGCTGGGGTGAGCGCGTACCGGACGTAGGGATCGGCGAGGGATCGGTCATCCCTCCGTGTCCTCTCCCCACGGGACCGAGCCGTACCGTCCCGGATCGGAGCGCCGGCCGACGCCGAATGGCCCTCAAGGGTGTTGGCTAGTCATCGTGAAAGACCAACTGAACGCCGAAGAGCTCGACCTCGCCTTTCCGGACCAACTCGTCCATGCCCTGCTGGAATCTGTCCACCACCTCTGCCATGGGACCAGACGGTACCGTCCCGGAGTCGCAGATGTCAACTACGCTTGACATTATGTCAACCATAGTTGACATGACTTGTGTCATGGTCGGCGTCGCCAGAGGGGTGTGACAACGGCGAACCGGTCCCATTGCTCAGCTTGGTAAAGACAGCCAGCTTTCAAGTTCAGCCCGGAATTGGAGCGCTCAGGATGAGAAGACAACTGACTGCGATCGTGGAACGCGAACGCAACGGGTA
Source organism: uncultured Gemmatimonadaceae bacterium (assembly GCA_964615515.1). GTDB lineage: Bacteria > Gemmatimonadota > Gemmatimonadetes > Longimicrobiales > Gaopeijiaceae > Bin94. The sequence goes on along the minus strand of CAZTOF010000823.1, from coordinate 3,745 downwards.
TGTAGCTCTTTGCCCCGAGGTGGATGTCGCCAGCCAGCGGGATTCCGTCGCCGAAGCGCGGGCCAACCTCGAAGAGGCCCTGGCCCTCTTCTTCGAGACGGCCTCTTCCGAGGAAGTCGAGAGGCGCCTGCGTAACGAAGTCTACGGGACCCACGTCATCAGGCAATCCGGCTTGCCGCGATCGGAATCCGAGCAGTAATCGGCGCGCACCCACAAGAGATCGCCAACGAATGGGAGAGGATTTGGCGGACGAGATTTCTCGCGGGCAGGAAGCGGCACGCATTCGCGAGCGTCTGGCACGGCTCGCCACCGAGAGGGCCGAGCTGACCGCCCGACTGGGAGAACTGGAGTCAACACAACCGCCGGTTCGGGACGGCAAGCGTCCTGCGGGTCCGGTAACCAAGCGGTCGACGCCGAGCGAGAAGATCTCTCTGTTCCGCGCCCTATTTTGCGGTCGTGACGACGTGTTTCCGAGGCGTTGGGAAAACACCCGGACCGGGAGGTCGGGCTATGCACCCGCTTGCGCGAACGAATGGAAACCGAGGGTATGCGGCAAGCCCAAGGTCAAGTGTGGAGCATGCCCCAATCAGGCTTTCCTTCGCGTAACGGACGAGGTGATCGAGGCCCATTTGCGCGGCCGTCAAACGATCGGCGTCTATCCGATCCGGCTGGACGACAGCTGCCGCTTCCTGGCCGCCGACTTCGACAGGAAGACATGGCGGCGGGATGCGGAGGCCTTCCTCGAGGCTTGCCGATCGAAGCGGATTCCGGCAGCACTCGAACGCTCGCGCTCCGGCAACGGCGGGCACGTCTGGATATTCTTTGGCGACCCGGTGCCTGCCTCGCTCGCCCGCCGCCTCGGCGCCCATCTCCTGACCGAAGCCATGGAGTGTCACCCCGATATCGGCTTTGGATCCTACGATCGGTTCTTTCCGAGCCAGGATACGCTGCCCATGGGCGGTTTCGGCAACCTCATCGCCCTGCCTCTGCAAGGAGGCCCGCGAAGGGACGGCAACAGCGTCGCCTGCCGCTTATCGATGTCTCCGGGACATTGCCCGAGCGGATCGAAGTCGTGTTGGGCGACCAAGTCTATATCCCGCGCGCCGGCCTCCCGTCCGGCCTCGTCAACCGGCTCATCCGAATCGCGGCTTTCCAGAACCCGGAATACTACAGCGCGCAGGCGATGCGGCGCTCGACCTTCGGCATCCCCCGCATCGTGGCATGCGCGGAATTGCTGTCGCACCACATAGCCCTGCCGCGAGGCTGCCTCGAAGCAGTGTCGAGGAGAACGGCTTGGGGGACTCGGACGGGGATGGGTTGCTGAGGGTGAGGCAGTCCGGTTCACCTGTGTAAGCGTCCCGGGCTCCGAAGCTCACTGGCGGCCGGTCCCATTTGACCATGTATGCGCCCCGTCGACAATCCGATACTTCCACCGGTACGCGGCATCGCGCCCACACGACGCCCTGTTGGCCATCACGCCAACACCCCCCGCCGGAGCCCGGATTGGCCCGCAAGCACGACGAGACCTACAAGCTCATCTTCTCCCAGCGCGCGGCCGTCGAGGACCTGGTCCGCAACTTCGTGGGCGAGGACCTGGCCGGCGAACTCGACTTCGACACGTTTGAGGCCCTTCCCACCGACCGCATCAGCGGAGGCCTGGTTCATCGCCAGGTGGATCTCCTCTGGAAGATCCGTTTCCGGGGCAGTTGGCTCTATCTGCTGATCCCTCTCGAGTTCCAGTCGGAGAGTGACCACTTCATGGCTCTCCGCATTCTGACATACATCTGCCTGACCTACGAGGAATTGCTCCGCCGGAAGGAGGTAAGGGCGGGCGACAAGCTGCCGCCGGTCCTGCCGGTCACGGTCTACAACGGGCGGGCCGGCTGGGGGGCCGCAACGGACATCTCCGAGCTCATCGCCCCGGTGCCGACGCCGCTGGCGCCCTATCTGCCGCGGGCGCGGCATCTCCTGCTCGACCTGCAGAGGATCGGCGAGGAGGATCCGCCCTCAAAGGATCTGGTGACATCGCTCGGGAAGATGGAGAGCGGGCCCTCGCCCGAGAACCTCGAGCGCGTCATGCGGGACTTGACCGGCAGGTTCCGGGGCGCGGGGTTCGCCGAGCTCCGCCAAGCGTTGTTTTCGTGGCTGGCGGGTGCTGCGGAAGCGTGGCAGATTCCCGAAGAGGAACTGGTGAGGATACAGACATCGATGGAGGAGGAGATGATGTACGAGAGAGTCAAGGAAATGCGGGAGCAGGTGCACCGGGACGGTGTCCAGAAGGGTCTGGAGCAGGGTCTGGAGCGGGGTCTGGAGCGCGGACGGGCCGAAGGCCGGGCGCTCGTGGGGCGTCTGGCTACAAGGAAGTTCGGTGCGCAGACAGCGGAGCAACTGTCCCGGGTGCTGGAGGACATCGTGGATCCGGAACGGCTCGCCGAGGTTGCCGACGCCATCATCGATTGCGACAGCGACACGGAGCTGTTCGCCCGGGTGGGGGGGTAGAAGGAAAGCCTCGGATGAGCGCTTCGGACCTGAGGCGCAGGAGGGCGAGCCGGGCAACGAGCCCCCACCCGGCCGCAGATGGCGGTGATTCCATGCGGTCACTCACCCGTGTTTTACTCACGAGGGACCCGGGGAAAGCCCGCATCCAGAGTTGGACGCACGATATCGGACGGCGTCTCGTCCGCGCGTCGCCCCACATCTGCGAACCCAACTTCACGCGGATTCATCCCGACGACCTCTCGTTTCTGTTCTCCGCCTACGACGAGCGTTTCCTCGACGGACTCTGCGGCAAGGTGCTCGGGCCGGGCGGCGTGTTCTTCCGCCTCTCCAGCCGAATGACACGCGCGGGCGGGAAGACCACGCTCTTGCGGGGCCCGGACGGCGCAGCCCGTTTCGAGATTGCCGTGGCCACTTCGATCCTCTTCGACGGATTCGCGGACGGCGACCCGGAGGTGAGCGTCGGCGGACTGGTCTGCCGCCACCGCCTGGACGCACTACAGCGATTGTTCGAGCACGAACTCGTCCACCTCGCGGAGTGGCTGTGCTGGGACGAGAGCCACTGTGGCCGCAAGCGCTTTCAGGACATCGCTTCCCGGCTGTTTCTTCACCGGGCCCACACTCACCGGCTGATCACCCGCCCGGAGCGCGCCGCAGCCATGGGAATCACCGTCGGCGCCCTTGTGACGTTCCGCTACCGGGGAAAGCGGCTGCAAGGGCGCGTCAACCGGGTCACGAAGCGCGCCACGGTGCTCGTTGAAGATCCGGAGGGCACGCGCTGGTCCGATGGGCGCCGCTACGTCGGCTACTACGTGCCGCTCGGGGGGCTCCGACCGGTTGCGGCGGATGGGCAACGGCCCACTGGCCAGGGGTGATGACGACGAAGTCGTGCGTCTCGCTCGGATTCGTGGGTCTCGCCGCGGCCAGCCTTGCATTTGCCGCATCCCCGGGGGGAACTACGTGAGCGTGTTTCTGACGAGGTAGGGTGCAGGCCGGGCCGACGTCTGGAGGGGGACGCTCGCGCAGTACGTCGGACGCCTGCACCGGCTGCATCCGGATCGAACGCGTGGCCTCAAGGTTTCTGGCGGAGCGGTTGACGTGAGGTGCGTCAGGAGGGACTGTTGAATCCCCGAGCGCTTCCCCTTCACGCCCACAGGGAGTCGCCTGCAGGGTCCCGGCGCAGCAGGCAGTGGCCCCGGCGGAGTCGAGTCATGCGAAAAGACCCCATGTCAAGCGTACTACTCTCCTC
>CAZTOF010000822.1:0-2431 GCA_964615515.1 uncultured Gemmatimonadaceae bacterium | reverse complement strand
CCCCCCGCTCCATGCCCAGCAGGCGGAGCGCCTCGTCAATGGTCGGGTTCCTCCACCCGTCCCCGTCGCGCACCTTGCCGGCGGCCCACGCCCCCCCGGCCGGCGTGAGCGGGCGCAGGACCTGGGCCGAGGCTGGGACAGCGACGAACAGGACCGTAGCGGTCGTAATGGCGACAATTCTCCAAGTCATTGATCGCACTCTCCTTCCCGGTTGCGTTCTCTCACAGCGGTCGGGTCCGGCTAGCTTAGCTAGCTTAGCTAAGCTACCCGTCGGCCTGGGGCTCCCCCTTTCCGTCGCCAAAGGGTGCTGGCTCCCGGCCCTTACTACCGAATGGGGTCCCGTCCGGCGGCCCGCAACTTCTCGTTGTACTCCCGCTTGAAGCCGTCGAAACCGTGTTCGTCCAGCACTTCGCGAACCAGAGACAGCGCCCGGTACTCGAAGCGGTTTTCCGGTGCGTCGGCCAACTCCAGCAACACAGCCTGAAGGGCGTCCGCCCGGCTTTCCCCGGATCCGGTCCGATGGGCCACCATGGCGTTGGCGGCGTCGCGCCGGAAATCGTACTCCCACCCGTCGTTGGAATACCCGCTTTCGCTGTACGTTCCCGGATCGCGGGCGATGTCCCGGAGCACTGCGTAAGCCTCCGGTGCCGTGGACCATGTCATCGCCTCGACCAGCATCGTCCGTACGGGTTTGGCGGGATGCGAAGTGTTTAAGTCGGCGAAGACCCCGCCCTCCCACACCCGCCTCAGTTCTGCGGCAAGCCATGTTTCGGCGCGGGCGCGCGGAAAGTCCGCCGGACACCGGGGGCCGGATGTATCGCGGCCTAACTCCTTTTCACGGGTGAACCACAGTTCCCAATACCACAAGCTCACCATTGCGTTCTGCGCACGCGGTTCGGTTTCCGCCGCCTTCCCAAGCAAGCTAAGGGCAGCTTCCACCCACCCACCGCCGGATGGGCAACCGGCGTCGAACAGGTGTACTGCGTCCCGTTCTTCCTCCACCACTTGGCGCACAAACTCGTTCGGGCCGCTGGGCAGAAACCAAGCCGCCGATTCCGGCAGCTTGTAGTCTTGCGCGGCCAGCGTGGGGGCGCAAAGCGCCAACGCCCCGGCGGCAATCGTGTTTCGGATCGTCATTTTCGGGTCTGTCCTCGTGTCAGAAGTGCCAGTCGCAACCGGGCGAGTAGGCGTTCGGGTCTTCGTGCGGCTTCCTCGTGTCGATGTACAGGGTATCGTACGGTTGCCGGCCCGGCTCCCAGTACGCAACAGGGGAGCCCGTCCCGTGGTTGCCGTACACCTGATGGTGCGCCGCCGCCGCCCAGAACGCGGTGTCGGCGGCCCCCTCCGCGATCTTGCGGATGCGGTCGGCGATTGCGGACGCGTCGCCGCAGGCTTCGAGCGAGAGCGCCGCCTCTATCTGGCCTTGGTGGCCTCTACCGCCGTTTGCGCCGCGAGTCTCGTGGCCGATGGTTCCGACAAGAAGCGGTCCGGGGTCCTTACCCCGGCGCTTCAGGTAGTCCCAATGCCTCACCTCCTCGGCTTGCCCGTCCACGATGTCGGGTATCTCCTCCGGCCCGCCCGCGAGCAGCCGCGCGTTAATGTGCCAGTAGCGCGCCACATGGTAGCTGGGCTCGGACGTGACGTATGCGTAGCCCTTGTTCGGACCGCTCGCCACCGCCGCGACCGGGGCGGTGCCCTTCCCCTTCAGAACGTCCATGGGGCTGGCGCTGCTGCTGTTCGCGTAGCCGTCGGTGTTCTTTCCGAAGGGTCTGTTCGGGGCGGGCCAGAGATGGTTCGTCAGGTCCTGCCCCCGCCTCAGGGGCTCCCTCCCGACCGTCCATCCCCGGTCCTCCACCGTGAATTCATTCACCCCTCGTTCTCTATCTCGCTCACGGTGCACACCAGCGGCCACGGATCGTCGTCGTACACGCGTTCGCAGCTGCACAAGGTGGACCAGCCGTCCCGTTGTGACCTCGGGCACTTCTTCCAGCATTGCCCGACGCTGTAGCACAGGTAGGTGCCGCCGTTGTGCGCCTGGGTCTCTCCGTCTTCAACAACGTCGCTCCGGGTCACCGTGAACCGCGTCCAGCCCGCGTTAGCGTCCTCGTCCCGTTTCCACATCGTCGGCGCGTCGCCGTTCAGCACCACCGGGGCTTCCGGTTCGGCACCCTCCGGCTTCGGATCGGCCGGCGTCTCGCACGCCAGCACAACGGCGGCCAAGCCCGCGAGCGCCGCAACGGCATGGGCCGGGTGAATGTGCCGGGTTCGCATCGCCGGGGCTCGTTTCGCGGGATCTTCACCTGTCGTGGGGGGGTGGAGAACAGCGGATGCTGAATCATGGGACTGCTAGGAGACAATAGCAACGCGGGCGTGCCGCCGACGGGACAGCGTGACCTCCGGGACCACCAGCCCCCCTCCACCCCACCTCACC
>CAZTOF010000821.1:0-5427 GCA_964615515.1 uncultured Gemmatimonadaceae bacterium | reverse complement strand
GGGCGGGCGCGGCTTCCGCGCCGCGAGGATCAAGTCGACATGGAGGCATGGCGGCATGGCGAGGCGGAGGCTTGGGAGACGGTCGCGGACGGGCGCGAGTACAGCTTCCAGCACCTTGAGACCCGGGCGCAGAAGGAATGGGCCGAGCTGCACAAGCGGCAAGAAGAGATGCGGCAGCGGCTCGACCGGGAGAGCCGCACCGTGCTCGGTCGGTTCCGGATCTGGCGGCTCGATCGCTCGCTACGGGAACTGGCCGGGGCGATCCGGGGCCGGGAGGATCTCGTCGAGGGCTGGCGCGAGGACCTCGACCGGTACCACCGGGACGAGCGGGCCGAGTTGGGCAAGGCACACGGCGAGCGCGCCCGGGAGATCGAGCGCGGTTGGGGCAAGTTCTATCGAAACAGGCTGGTGGAGGCGGAGCGGCGGGCATGGTCAGTGCGCCAGACCATGAGGGAGCGGGAGCGCGAACAGGCACGGGAGCGGGCGCGCGACCGGACCATCACCCGCATCGTTGTGCCGCGACCGCCCCGGCCCAGAGGCCCCGAGCGTGGCGGAGGAGGATTCGAGCGGTGAGCCTTGCATCCAAGGCCATCACCCAGCGGGTCGTCCCGTTACGCCCGATCCGGAGCGGTTTCGGTGCATCTGGGGGTTTATGAGATCAACCAAGATCGACGATCCCCGATCCCTGAGGCGCGGGAGGCACCCTCATCGCGCTCCCTTCCGGCGGTTGCATGGCCTGCAAAGCATCTGGCAGTTCTCGGCGGTCGTCCTGCCGCCTTCCGACCATGGGTCGATGTGATCGGCCTCCATGAAGTCAAGAGCGAAGTGCTCTCGACACTCGGCGCAGATGCCCTCTTGGCGTTCGTATGCGGTTTCGCGCTCCGTGTCCGTGAACGCTCGGATATTCAGGTGCTTCTCGTCGCGGGTGAGCACATACGGGTAGATGCCCTTGTTCGTCTGAACGTCGTCGTCCTTGTGTAGCCGCGCCACTTCGGCTTCAAGCCGTGCCGGATCAAGATCTGGTCTCTCGTGGTGCTCGTCGTAGAGCGGACCCCAGCCCACACCCTTCATGCTCCTCCGCTTCTTCGGGAAGATCGCTTGTGTCCAGTCAATCACGGACCGGAAGTACTGCCACAACTCTTCGGCGTTCGGATCGTGCTGGTGGGCGGACATGTATTCTTCGATCACGCCGCCGCTGATCCACTTGAGGACGGTCTCCAGGTAGTCTTGGCGGATGGCGGAGCCAGAGAGGTACGGCGATCCGAGGCCTTGGGCCGGCCCATTGGGGCGGCTGAAGTAGCCGCGGGCATCGGCAAGCCATGGCCCCGCGTATACGGCGTTCCGCAGTTCCTGCGGCCTGAGCGTTTCGCCCGCGATGTTGATGACCTTGAACCAAGCCAGCTTCTCGCTGTCCGTTCCGGTGCAGACATACACCGTTAGCTCGTAGTCGTGGATCAGGCCCCGTTCGTCGGTCTGGAGGCTGTGGAAGTACCGGCCGTCGAGCGAGAAGTCCCCCTTGACGTACTGCGCGATCGAGATGGTGCGCTGCTGGCCGTCAATGATCTCGAACGTGCCGTCCTCCCGGTCCGCCCAGTACATCACGTTCAGCGGAAACCCGCTCATCACGGAGCGGATCACCGCTTCGCGCTGCTTGTCCTTGTATACGAACTCGCGCTGGAACGGCGGTCGGATGTCCAGCTTCCCGCCGTAACCGACGACACCGCCCTCGCCGTCGTCGCGGTACCCCCTAACGAGTTCGCGGACCGTGACCTGCCGGGGTGCGATCTTCATATTCCGATGTCCTCTACATAGGCTATGTCGGATAGGGGCGGTACATGGAGGTACATCTTCTCTTTCGGCGGTGTCTTCCGTTCCAAAACGATCCGAAATTCCTGTTCCCGCTGGTAGTCTCTCGTCTTGCGGAACGCGTAGCGTAAATGGGGTTTCTCGTCCCACAACCTCTGTTCTGTCGCGGTGCTTGCGGTAGGATCGTAGTATTCAACTGGTCCAGCAAACAGCCTATCCTGATCCTTCGCCGCCTTCGTTAGGCGCTGAAAGAACGTTAGCCCATCTGGGATAATGACACACTTCTCGCCGAATTTTCTGTTTTCCTTGACCAAATGCGCAACGTCGACAGTCGGGGCGCAGGACGATTCACGGAGACCCGCAAAACTGCACACGTATAGGAATTCCGACTCTGGATAGGTGAGTTTACTGGTCAGAGTGCCGCGACCTTGATCAGCAGAAAGCGGCAGTAGCTGGATGCCACCCAACCAATGTATGGTATTCTGGAAGTCACCGACCTCTACGCGGGCACCTTCGTTCGCATCTTCTCTCGCCTCGCCGGTGTCGCGGTACCCCAACAAGTGCCCAAAACGAATGCGTCCGGCCATGAACTCAACCGCGTACTCGGCTTTGCTAAAGAACCTCAAGAGCAGCATCGCACCTCGTTCTCGGAGTCTCCCTATGGTCTCTGGCGGCAGCGCAAGGCCATTGAAGTCGATCCTCATACATCAACGTCCTTCCTGCGGATGACGATGCGAGCGTAGGTCGGCTTCCCGTCTACGGCGCTGTCCTTGTCTTTGATGAGCCCGTGCAGTTTGACGGGAACCGTGCTGTCAATCCGCAGATCATCAGCGTTCAGCAACTCGAACTGGTCGGGGTTGTGTTTGTCGAGGAACGTGATCGGCACGCCCATCGCGCCGTCGTAGTCCATCGGGATCTCGGCGGTCCGGTTCACGTTGATTGCGTGGTAGTTGTCGTACTTCGGATACTCCTCCGGCGTGTACCTGCGCCAGAGGCGCAGCTTCTCCTTCCGTTTGGCGTGGTCGAGATTCGTGAACCATCCGGCATTTCCCAGCCTGCCCTTCACGACACCGTCCACCATCCGGTAGGCACTCCCCTCCTTCTTGGTGTCAACCAGTTCCCGCGCGTACGCCTCCGGCACGTCGAAGAGCATGTCCCGTCCGGCCGGACCCCGGCCCAGCCAGAGCCGTCCGTCCCTGATGAGCGGGAAGATCTCCTTGTAGGTGATCGCGTTCATGCTGCCGATCACGAGGAATCGCTTGCCGTGCTCCACCAGTTGGGCGATGTACTCCCGGAACAGCGAAAACGGCGGATTCGTCACCACGATGTCGGCTTCCTTCAGTACCTCGATGCACTCTTGGCTGCGGAAGTCTCCGTCGCCCCTCAAGAGGGACACCCCGATGTCGTCGGCGTTGGGAACCCGCTCACCTTCCCGGTATCCGTCGTATTCGAGCTTGATGGCCCGCTCGCGGTCGTGCCGGGAGAACAGGTCCCGCTCCTGGTTCTGGTAGCAGGTGGTGACGAGCTTCTTCAGGCCGAGATGGGCGAAGTTGAACGAGAAGTAGTGGAAGAAGTTGCTGACCCGGGGATCGTCGCAGTTGCAGTAGACCGTTCTTCCGCAGAAATGGTCCCTGTAGTGCTTCAGTTCGTTCTCGATGTCGGAAAGCTGGGTGTAGAATTCGTCCTGCTTCGCCCGGTTTGCGGCATGGAGCGGCCTGTTACCTGACATGGAGCCTCCGGCCATGGAGCCTCCTGCAGCTCCATGTCAGGGTCGGTTCCAGACGACCCGGGTGCTTCCGTGTTCGCATGGACAAATTCTCGCTCTCCGGCTCGGGCGGGCGGGCTCGGCGGGTGGACGGTGGTCGATCCGTTCAACGTGCCTTGGAATTGGGCACCATGCCTCCGGCGTACGCAAGTACCCGAGCGCGAGTCCCACTTCCGCCGCGATCTGGAACTGATCGCCTCAGGGCCGGGGTGTTGGGTCCAGAGCAGCTCTGGAAGAGGCTACCCGCTGCCCGACGTGGAACGGGGAGGATTGGCCCCGCTGCGTGCTCGTCGAAGAGGTAGCGTGGGGCGGGAGCTTCCGGGATTGCCACGTATACCCCATTGGGTTACCGTATTCCCATGCAGACCGTCGCCGAGACTCCAACCTTTTCCCGTCAGGCCGCCAAGCTGTTCAACGAGGACGAGAGACGCGACTTGATCGACTTCTTGGCCGAGCATCCCTTGGCGGGCGACGAGATTCCCGGCACGGGCGGGGTCCGAAAGATGCGATTCGGAGCCTCCGGGCGCGGGAAGCGGGGCGGTGTCCGCGTGATCTATTTCTTCGGGGGCGAAGGAGTGCCGATCTACGCGCTTCTTGCCTACTCGAAGTCCGACAAGACCGATTTGAGCCCCGGCGAACGCCGGGCGGTGGCCGCTCTGGTGGCGGCCATCAAGCTTCAGGGAAGACAGAGGAAATGAGCACGTTCGGAGAAGACCTGATCCAGTCCTTGAACGAGGCCTTGGACCATGCGAAGGGCGAAGGTTCCGCGATCGTTCACACCCCGATCTCGCCCCGCGAGGTTCGGATGGAGGCGAAGCTGACGCAGACGCAAATGGCGGCCCTTATGGGAATGAGCCTGTCCGGCTACCGGAAGTGGGAGCAGGGGAGACGCCGCGTGAGCGGCCCGGCAGCCGCGCTCCTGCGAATCATCAAGCACGATCCGAACGCGGTGAGGCATGCACTGGTGCCGTCGCCGTAAACGGCTGGCTGGTCGGCCCAGTTCTCCGGGAAGGCGCGAATCCTGTGGGTGAGTCCAGCGGGCTGGATGATGGGTTCCGGGAAGGAGTTGTAGTGGAGGCGGAAAAGGTCAAACGAGCACCCCGCCGACCTCGATTCGGCGTCCAAACCAGTCGCTCTCACTCCCGCCATTGAGGTCCGTTTTTCCCGCTTTGGCGGCTCGGTCCAGCAAGATCCAGTGCCACGGCAGGAAACGCAGATCGTGCAGCCCTGTAAGTAGTTAGCCGATTTCCTGCCGGGATTCGGACCTCTGGCGATCCGCTGTTCCCGCTCGTACTGCTCGGACAACCTCTTCAAGGCCTCCGTCAACTGCCGTTCCAACTCGCTCATAAAGCTCCTTTACCTGTTCGACAGCTTCACGGCCGGACGGTCGCGCACCTCCCAGCCCGTGTCCGCCCGTGTCCCGAATGGCAGCACCACGTATCGTTCCCCCTCGATCTCCCGGAGCGCGATCCCCCAGGTGTCCGCCTCCAGTTCCGCCAGCGTCTCGTGCGACTCCTCGATTCGCGTGTTCGCCGTCGCCAGCGTCTCGATCCGGTCGTGGATGCTCGACGCCAACCAGCGCATCGTCGCCCAGCTTCCGCCGAAGAAACCCAGCCAAAGACTCAGGCCGACGATCAGTGGCCGGAGCCACGCCTTGACCAGCAACTCGCGCATCTTGCCGGTCGCCTCCGCCGTATCGCGCTAGTTTGTACGCAGGGGGTTGTGCGCAACGCGCCGCGAGTTCTCGGCGGGGCTCGTCAGCGCGCTCGCGGTCAATTCCTCGATCTCCCGGAGCGCGATCCCCCAGGTGTCCGCCTCCAGTTCCGCCAGCGTCTCGTGCGACTCCTCGATTCGCG
>CAZTOF010000820.1:0-1631 GCA_964615515.1 uncultured Gemmatimonadaceae bacterium | reverse complement strand
GGGTGAATTCAAGCGGTCGTCGCAACACCTCAAGGAGGAGTTGCGATGGAGGCAAGCAGGCGCCGACGATCGGATCGAGCTCTACGTCCACGGATGCGGTCGCCAGGCCGCCCTCCGGTGGGACATCGGGAGCATCGGCATAGGTTCTGGAAGGAGGTAGCTCGGGGTCTGTCGAGCGAGGAGGCTGCCGTGGCCGCAGGTGTGTCCCCGGCTGTCGGGACGCGCTGGTTCCGCGAATGTGGTGGCATGCCACCTTTCAAGCTTAGTCCCCGGTCCCGGCGCTATCTCTCATTCGTCGAGCGAGAAGAGATCGCCATTCTTCGAGCCCGTGGTCGTGGCGTGCGCGAGATCGCCCGGCAGCTGGGCCGCGCACCCTCGACGATCTCGCGAGAACTGCGGCGGAACGCGGCGACACGAGGAGGGAACCTCGAGTATCGAGCCACGACCGCTCAATGGCACGCCGAACGGCGAGCGAAACGTCCCAAGCCTGCGAAGCTCGCTACGAACGGCGAACTGAGGCAGTATGTAGAGGATCGCCTCGGAGGCCTGATCCAGACTCCAGATGGTACGGTCGTGCCGGGGCCGAATGTGCGCTGGATTGGACGGCGCCGCGGTCGCCGACGGGACCGGCGGTGGGCGGTCTCGTGGAGTCCCGAGCAGATCGCCAACAGGCTACGGGTCGACTTCCCCGACGATGAGTCCATGCGTATATCGCACGAAGCCATCTACCAGGCGCTCTACGTCCAGGGCCGCGGTGCCCTGCGACGGGAACTGACGGCGTGCCTGCGGACGGGACGCGCGCTACGCGTGCCTCGAGCTCGCTCGCGCAGACGGGGCAAGACGTTCGTTCACCCCGAGATCATGCTCAGCGAGCGACCGGCCGAGGCGGACGACCGTGCCGTTCCCGGGCACTGGGAGGGCGACCTGATCCTGGGGCTGGGCAGTTCCGCGATCGGAACACTGGTCGAGCGAAGCTCCAGGTTCACGATGCTGCTCTACCTTCCCCGCCTTGACACGTACGGCGCGCCCAGGACCAAGAACGGTCCGGCGTTGGCCGGACACGGTGCCGAAGCCGTCCGGGAAGCGATCGTTTCGTCGATCACGACCCTGCCCGAGCAACTCCGCCGGTCTTTGACATGGGACCAGGGGGCGGAGATGGCTCAGCACGCACGACTTCGCATCGATGGCGGCCTGGCGGTCTACTTCTGCGACCCACATAGCCCGTGGCAGCGCGGCACGAACGAAAACACCAACGGGCTGTTGAGACAGTACTTTCCGAAGGGCACCGACCTCAGCAGACATACCGCTGACGATCTCGCCGCCGTCGCAGCTGCTCTCAACAGCCGTCCCCGCAAGACCCTCGGTTGGAGAACTCCGGCGGAAACCCTGGAAGATCTGTTATCATCAACGAGCCAGATCTCAACCGTGCGTTGAAATGCTCTACCGCTCCCTTATCTCCAACCTTCAACGACCTTTGGTCGCTTCTGACTCCCTCAGGCTGGGGAGGCATCAGGAACCCACTTCTTTCGTTCTGGACTCCGTCGCCCTCGCCCAGCCTGGTGTCGAGCAAAACCGGAGGCGCATGAAAACCCCGAAACACGGTACTGTTGCGACGACCGCTTGAACCTAGG
>CAZTOF010000819.1:0-3998 GCA_964615515.1 uncultured Gemmatimonadaceae bacterium | reverse complement strand
AAGAGGTCTGGATCAACCCCCCGCTCCCCGTCAGCGCAGTTGACGACGAGGACGGGGCGCAGCACGATGTCGGGGGCGCCGGAAAGGACGGGTCGCTAAACTGATTCCGCAATGTGTCTCTCAACCGTTGACAGCTTCCGCGGTGCGGCGGCCCGTCGGCATCATGGTGGATTCGGGTTCCGATCTTCCCGAAGCACTGATGCGTGCGCACGGGATCCACATGATCCCGCTCCTGCTCATCGATGGGAACCGGACGCTCAAGGACCGGGTCGATGTCACGCCGGAGGAGTTTCACGCCCGGCTGGAAGAGGGCGGACCGCTCCCGACGACCTCGCAGCCCCCTCCCGGCGACTTCATCGCCGCCTTCGAGCTCGCCTCCACCGAGTCCGAAGTGGTCGTCGCCATGCTGGTGGCCTCGTCGCTCTCGGGCATCTACCGCTCGGCGGAGAACGCGGCGCGCCTGGCGCCCCACCTGGACGTGCGGCTCGTCGACTCGGAGGGAGCGTCGATCCTGGTCGGCCTGCTCGCCCTCAGGGCGGCCGAGCTGGCGGAAGCGGGGATGTCACCGGGCCAAATCGTTGCCGAAGTGCGGCGGATCCGGAGGCAGTCGGGCATCCTGTTCACCGTTCGCGACCTCGATCGCCTGATCGCCTCGGGACGGGTGAGCCAGTTCGCGGGGTGGCTGGGTGGTGTCCTCGACCTCAAGCCGGTGCTGGGGCTCGCGGGTGACGGCTCCGTCAAGGCCTACGGGAAGGTGCGGGGCGCGCGCCGCGCGCGGAAGCTGATCCTGGACACGGTCGGGGACGCGATTCCGCCGGACGCGAAGAAGTTCCGGTTCGGGGTGATCCACGCGGCGGCGCCCGAGATGGCGGAAGAGCTGAGGAGGGAGCTCGCCGCCCGCTACCCGGGCGCCGAGATCCTGGTCGCGCCCATTACGCCGGTGATTGCCACGCACCTGGGTGCGGGCGCCTGGGGGATCGCGTACATGCTGGAGGACTAAGGCAGTCCGTGGACAAGATCCCCCTCGGCATTCGAGCGGCGAGGCGCCGTTCACCTGACCCACACCCTTGACACCCGCGACGGAACGACCCCGTCGAAGTAGCCGTACACGCCCTCACCCTCGATCCCGAAGCTCGGCCATGGCCTTGGCAGCGGGAAGATGCCCTCATTCTCCAGGAAGTTGGTGTAGTTCCAACCGATTCCCAGAAGCCGCAGCGAAAAGCGCAGTGGTCTTGTGTGGTAGTGGATGCGGACCGTATCCGCTTCGGCGCCCTCCAGCGGTTCCGACGCGAGGTAACCAATTACGAATTCCCTCTCCGTGCCATCCTCTTCCATCAGGAAGGCGTCGAGCACATCCGCCAGCAGCGTGCCGACATCGGAGCCGATCCGGTACCGCACCGCGATCAGATGGTCCTCGTATTCGGCCGGCATGGGAAGGTGCAAACTGTCCCCCGGTTCGATCAGGACCGGTGCCGCGGGCAGCACGACTTCGCCGCTGAACGCGCCCAGCGGCGCCGTCCCCTCGATCTCGTATTTCTCGCCCCCCCGGATTTCCTGCGGAAGCACCGCGCGCAGGCACTTCGCCGGACCCGGCCAGTCGTGGGCATGCGTGCGCGTGCACATTTGCAGTTCCGGGGCGTCCGCGAACGCGGCCGTCCACCCCGGACCCTTGAGCGTCGCGGTGAGCGTGGGAGCGGCCTCGTCCGGTTGGCGATGGGGGTGGACGGCGATCAGGCGGGCCTCCCGGTCGCCCGCCACCAGCATGATCGCGACCGATGCCACGTCCGGATCGACATCCAGGGGGCGGACGAGGTCGCACGCCGGGGACGCCGCCACCGCGGCCAGTGCCGCCGCGAACCGGAACGCCGCGCGCGCACTCAAAACCTGAACTCCACGCCGAAGAACGGAATCATGGGTAGCTGCGGCAGGTAGACCCGCTTGATCTCTCCGCCGGCGCGACGTTCCACGTACCCGCCGACCACATTGGGCAGGCTGAAGAGGTTGGCCACCGACACATAGGGAACCACCGACCCGCCGCCGAACCACGACACCCGGCTCTCCCGGCGCCAGCCCGCATCGATCCGTGCGTAACGGGGCAGGGTTCTGGCGTTGTACTCCCCTCCGAGCGGCACCAGCCGGGTGTATCCGCCTCCATGGACCTCGATCGGCACGACACCCAACACCTGTGTGGTCGGCTGACCCGAGCGCAATGACACACGTGCGGACCACGACGACGCGCCGTGCGCATACGAGGTCCCCATTTCGAATTCGTGGTTCCGGTGAAATCGCGGCTTGAAGGTTGTCGAACCCACGGTCCGCGATACCCGGGCCCAACGGTAGCTCCCGAGCACCGAGAATCCCGCGCGGGCGATCCAGCTCCACGATGTCTCGACCCCCTTCGCCGAACCCCTGGAAACGAGCCACAGCGACGGATCGCCCAACGCGGCGCCGGTGGCCGGCCTGGCTCCGAGCTCGGGCAGCCTGAGGTTGTCCAGCACACGCGCATAGGCGTCCACGCGGACCCGGACCCCCGCCCGGGAACCCTCCCACCCGATGACGACCTCCGTGTTGCGCGGCACCGGGGCCTCGCTCACGGGAACCAGCAGGTCGTACGCCAGGAAGCTCGCCCCCAGCGCCTCTTCGTCGCGCACCGACGCAAGCGCCTGGTGGGAGCGCGACGCCGAAATGCGCGCGTCCCACCACGAGCCCGCGTAGCTCAGTTCCGCGAAAGGCGCGAGAGTGGTCGCCAGCCGCCGGAAGTGGTCGATCCGCAGCCCCGCCCTGGTCGAAAACCCTCGTCGCAGCGGGACCTCCACGCTCGAATAGGCGGCCAATCGCCAGCTGGTCTCCCTGACGGTCACCGGCGAAAAGAAGAAGCCTTCGTCCGCGTCGAATTCGTTGGTGTGGTCGTAGTCGTGATCGCCGAGGAACGCGGTCGCCTGTGCGCCGCCTGTGATCGTGGCTCGTCCCGTGCGCCAGGTGACCCGCAGGTCGGCACGGGTCTCGCTCATGATGCCGTCGCCGAAGAGCAGGGTGTCGGTGGGTGGGGTGTACTCGACGCGCTCGCCGTTCACATACTCGGCCGACCCGCCTCCCAGCGCGAAGAGGTCGCTCGTGAAGCGGCTGTGCCCCAGGTTCGCGTCGACGATGCCGTTGTCCCCGAGTTTGTCACGGTAGTGGACCGAGAGTGCGGAGTTCCCCCACGACAGACCCAGCGTGTTCGTCTCCTCGGAGTCGTACACCTGCAGGGACTCGGAATTGCGGTAGCCGCTGAACGAGAGGCGGCGGACGCCCCCCAGGTCGGCCGTCACCTTCGCATGCAGATCCTGGAAGAAATAGGGAAGGTGGTCCGAAAAGAACCCCAATCGCTTGAGCGCCAGCGTGAAGCCGTCGATGTAGGTACGCCGGCCGTCCAGGAGGTACGACACGCTGTTCCCCATGGGTCCCTCCACCGACAGCCGGGACGATGCGAGCCCCAGGGAGCCCGCCATCCGCATCTCGTCGCGGGCGCCGTCACGGGTGGCGATGTCGATGGCGCCCGACAGCGATCCGATGGCCATCCCGTCGCCGCCCGAACCTGCCAGTATCGTCGCGCGCTCGACCACCTCGGCGTTGATCGCGGAGAGGAAGCCCCCCAGGTGGAAGGCGTTGAAGAGCCGGACGCCGTCGAGCAGCACCGGCGTCCCGTCGCTGGTGCCGCCGCGAATGAACGGGACCGACGTGTAGTCGGAGGGCGCGGAGGCGGAGGGGGAGACCGCGGTCGCCCGCAGAACGTCCGTCTCCAGGATCGTGGGCAGGGTCCTGAGCAGCACGGAATCGATGACGAAGGCGTCCCGGGACCGGGAGATCGGATCCCCGGCCCGGCCGGCGACGCTCACCTCGAGACCCTCCAGGGCAATCGGGGCGGGGCCGAGCAACACCCGGACGGGATCCGCCGGCAGAGCTTCGTAGGTCCGCGTCCACAACGCATAACCGAACGCCGCCACCTCGACGCGCAC
>CAZTOF010000818.1:0-7620 GCA_964615515.1 uncultured Gemmatimonadaceae bacterium | reverse complement strand
GGTCGGGGAGGTACCCGCCGCGTGGCTTCGCTCCTGGCTGGACGCGGCCGACCAGGCGATCAGGGCCGCTCCGCCGGGGCGCCCGGCGAGGGAAGAGCTGGCCGCGGACCGGAACCGGTTGACAAGCGGGTGACGGCGCCGGTCACGCTACTGGTCATTGACGCCAGCGTCTGGGTGTCGGCTGCCGACGCAACGGATCCGCTGTCGCAGTCCAGCCGGGCCTTTCTTGCCGAGGTCGCGGCCCGGGAGCTTCCGATCGCGCTGCCCGAGTTCGCGGGGCTGGAGATCGCATGCGCGCTGGCCCGCCGACTGCGTAGCGCCGAGCAGGGCCGCAGCCTCGCCGGCCGGATGCTGGAGTCGCCGCTGGTCGAGACCTACTCGTTGAATCGGGCGATGCTCCGACGGGCCGTACAGGCTGGCACACGGGATTTTCTTCGCGCGGGGGACGCGTTGTACGCAGCGCTTGCGGAGGGGATGGAGGGGGAGGTGGTGTCTTGGGATTGCGAGCTGGTCGAGAGTGCCGGGGCGTTTACGCCGGAGGGGTGGATGGGGCGGGACGTGTAGGACCTGCCCGGGATCGTGTAAGGATACCCGCCGGGGGACGTGACGGATTGACACTGGTGGAGCCAGGGAGAATCCTAGATCCCCCGACCGAAAGCAATTCCCAGGAGCCCGAGAGTCCCATGATCCGGCGAATCCAGGCACTCAACTACCGTTGTCTGCGGTACGTCGATGTCTCACTCGACAGATTCCACGTGCTGATCGGGCCCAACGCGAGCGGGAAGAGTACCCTCTTCGACGCCATCGCCTTTCTGGGTGACCTGGTTCGGGACGGTCTGGAGAGGGCGGTGGGAAACCGGACCGCGAACTTTCAGGATCTGGTCTGGGGACGACCGGACAGGGATATGGGGTTCGAGCTGGCGATCGAGTTGGAGGTGCCGGAGGATCTGCGGAAGCGGCTGCCTCGTGAGAGGGACTTTCGGGTATTCCGGTACGAGGTCGCGATCAGGGAGGACGAAGGGGAAGTGAGGATAGCGTCCGAGCGAGGACTTCTGATGCCCTTGCCCAAGCCGCAAGGGAGCACTCAGAAGACTCTCTTCCCGAATCCTCCGACGCCACCCTCCAAGATTCTCGTCGGCGGGGGCAGGCCAGGGAGGAGGACTGTGCTCAGCAAGTCAGCGACCGGCACTGACAATTTCAGTATCGAGACCGCAACCAAAGCAGGTAAGGGATGGGTGACAACCATCGCGTTCGGCCCCTTGCGGTCCGCGTTAGGCAATCTGCCGGAATCGCCCGAGAAGTTCCCCGTGGCAACCTTCGTGAAGCGAAAGCTGGAGGCCGGAATCAAACCGGTGTTCCTGGACAGCCTTGCGATGCGCCGGGCCAGTCCTCCCGAATACGGTTCAAATGGATTCGCGGTGGATGGATCCAATCTGCCTTGGGTAATCAAACGGCTCCAGGATCAGCATCGGACCGATTTCCAGGAATGGCTCGGTCACGTTCAGACGGTTCTTTCGGACCTTCAGGACATCAAGGTCATTGACCGGCCCGAGGACCGGCACGCCTACCTGATGCTCCGCTACGATACAGGCGTCGAAGTTCCTTCCTGGATGGCTTCCGATGGCACCATGAGGCTCCTGGCACTCACGCTGCTGGCCTATCTCCCGGAGAACCGAGAGATCTACCTGCTCGAGGAACCGGAAAACGGAGTCCATCCCCTCGCGGTCGAAGGAATCTGCGACTCGCTGTCGTCGGCATATGATGCCCAGGTACTTGTCACCACCCATTCCCCAGCGCTGCTTGCGTTGGTGCGGCCAGGTGAGGTGCTTTGCTTCGACAAGAACGAGGACGGTGCGACGGACATCGTCCGGGGAAGCGACCATCCGGTGCTTGCGGACTGGCAGGGATCCGTCAACATGAACGTGCTCTTCGCGAAGGGCGTTGTGGGGTGAAAGCGGGACAGGAGCCCCACCGACTCGTTGCCCTCGTGGCGGACCGGGACATCGAAGAGACCCTGGCCAAGTTGTTCGGTCGTCCGGAGCGCCTCGGGGTAAGGCGATTCCCGTTCGATCTCAGGCGGCACCCCGACCGGGATGCCGGATGTCGGGCGGACGCTGCCAACTTCCTTCGACAGTTCCTACGCTCATACCACTACGCCTTGGTGGTCTTCGATCGGAAGGGGTGTGGCAGCACCTTGCCCCGTGACGAGATCGAGGGTAGCGTCGAGTCTGAAATCTCTCGGAATGGGTGGGGGGATCGGGCCCGTGCGGTGGTCATCGACCCGGAGTTGGAGGAATGGGTTTGGTCCGGGTCGCCCGTGGTCGCCACGGCTCTCGGGTGGGGAGAAAGGGACGACGAGCTTCGATCGTGGCTGCGCCAAAGAGGACTCTGGAAGAGCGGAAGTACCAAACCGGACGATCCCAAGACCGCGATGATCCAAGCGTTGCAGGGCGCACCACGCGCCACGCGGCGCAGGCGCTCCGCCAGGATCTTCGGCGCCATCGCCGCTGGCGCACCCGTTGAGGGCTGTCAGGACCCTGCCTTCAGGAAGCTCAAGGCGACCCTGCTGGAGTGGTTCGCCCGCCCTACGGGCCGAACGGTATCTCGATCTGGGCCAGGTGGTCCATGAGAAGTTGAAGGTGCCGGCGGCCGCGGATCTTCATGTATCGCCGCTCCGTATCGAGGAACGATGCTGCCGCCCATGCGAGGGCCACCTCTCGGCCGGCCCAGCTCGGCACGCCGCAGATCTGCCGACGCAGCCCCGAGCCGGCGCAGTCGATCACGCCCGTGGTGACGAGGCTGCCGGCAAGCCCTGAGTTCAGTCCGAACCGGTCCACGGTAAAGAGGTCGCCGGATCCGGCGCGGAGCCAGCCCGCCGCCTCATCCCATCCATCCCGGGCGAGCCGACCCGCCAGCCGCTCCAGCAGCCGCGGTCCTTTCTCCACCCCACCCACCCATGCCTCCCGGAGAGCTTTGCCGGCCTTGTCGCGCTCCTTCTTCGGGCGCAGGCGCGACAGGACCTCGCGCTCGCGGTGCGGCCGACACGCCTGCACGTACGTGTCCCCGCCGAACACCGCGACCGCCGCGTCCCTCAACTGCGCGGATCCGTCGGTCACGACCAGGCGCCGCCGGTCCGGGCGGACGCCCCGGCCCACAATGTCCCGCAGCAGCTCTTCGGCCTCGCCTCGCCGGCCGTCCGGGTCGCTTTCGGCAAGGCGCAGCCCCAGCACGCGCCTGGTTCCCTCGGTGTCCACCCCGACCGCGCCGACCAGCGGATGCGGCCCGATCTCCACGACGTCCAGGTAGATCACGACCCAGGCGCGGTCGTCCAGAGGGCGCTCCGCGAGCTCCCGCACGCGACCCGAGGCCGCAGCGATGACGAGAAAGTCGGCGGCCCTCTGGGCGTGGGTGGCGGCACGGTGGATCGCAGTCTCGTCGTTCTCCAGCACGGATATCCAGTCGCCGATGCAAGGCGCGTGATCCCGCGCGACGCGGCACGGCAGGCCGAGATGGCCCATGACGAAGGAGGCGCCGAGCTCGGCGACGATCTCCTCGAAGGCGTAGACCGGGTCGCTGAAACGGACGCCGAACTCGCGGCCCATCCGGCTGTCGTGGCCGGTCCAGTGGATGGCCTCGTGCGCGAGTGTGGCGTAGTAGCTGACGGAGTCGCCGAAGCCGGGAAAGGCCGGCATCGTGATGATGTCCCGGGTCCGATCGTAGGCCGCGCTGTCGCCGGCCGGCACGATCTTCGCGCCGATCGCCGCGAAGAAGTTCTCGGCGACGCCGATCCTGTCTTCCGGACCGGGGGCGGGACTTTCCTCATCGACCCGGAACCTGGGCGGCAGCCGGTCGAACTGCTCGCCGTTGAACACCTCGTAGGGTGCCATGAGCGGGATGGGTGGACCGGGCCGCGCCCCCTCTCCGCGATCCGGGACCGGGAACGGGAGCGGCCGCAGCACCCGCGTGCCCTCCTCGTCGTCCAGGACCTTCGCACCGCACCTGCGTCCCTGGGCCCCGGTCAGCCAGAACGGATTCGCGTAGCCCTTCGAGTCGGCCACGAGCGACAGCACGAGACTGTTGGTTCCCGTGAACGGGAGCCCGGTGTACCGGGTCGGCGTCAACGAGCGCCATGGCCGCCGCCAGGGAACCACACCCTCCCTGAGAGCCGCCAGGATCCGAGCGGTGAGATCCTTGTGGAAGTCCGGCGGCCGCGGTTGGACGCTCACGTTCGGAAACGCCGCGCCCGACGGGTCGCCGCGCGACTCACAGAACGGTGAACCCCTCGCGGCGCGCCGCGGCCGAGAGACGATCATCGCTGCTGACCAGATCCAGCCGCTGGGGGTCCTCGCCCGAAGCGGTGAGCGCCGCCGCCAGCTGCAACGCGTCCGTCGCGCGCAGCGGATGAAGCCGAAGCAGCCTGGTCGCACGCCTGCGCACCTGCTCCAAGGGCTCGATCTCGAGCCAACTCGCGGCCAGCATCCCGAGCTGGTCCAACGACCGGCCGAGCCCCTCATCCTCGAAGCGGTGATCACGTTCCAGGCGGTTCAGCGCCGATGCGCATTCGATCCGGCTACCCCACCACGTCACGATCACCGGATCCCGCCGGATCGTCGCCCGGCGCTCCGCGCTTCGCGGCTCGTCCACGACGAGCGCCACCAGAGCCGACGAGTCCCAGTACTTCAACGACGCCCCCCGCGCTCGGTCACGACGATCTCGCTGGCGCTGACTCCCCCGGTCAGCCGGGCCGCGGGGACACCCAGGAAGCGCTCGACATCAAGCGGAGTGCGAGGCGGGGCCGCGACGCCCCGCTGGAGGAGCTCGGAAATGGCGTCCTCCGCGTCCGGGCCGGGAAGGTGGCAGGGTTCGATTCGCGCAACGGGCCGCCCGCGGTGCGTGATCAACACCGACTCCCCGCGCCGAACCTCGCTCAGCAATCCGCTGAGCCCGTTCTTCGCCTCGCTGACGCTAGCCTTTTTCATCTGGCTATAGTGGCCATGTTGGTATTGCCTGTCAAGCGTTGTCTGGTCGCTCATCGTTACAGCGTACTACTCCAACACCTTGAACACCTCGTCCTGCGCGTCCCGGTAGAACTCGATATTCACCTTCGTCCAGACATCATCCTCGAGGTTCATCAGCTCCCGCCGCGCCCCTACAGGCATCAGCAACACCGTCGCCTGTTTGTCCACCGCCAGCTCCGCCATCGCCACCGCATCCGCGATCCGCTCCAGCGATCCCCCAAGGTTCAGCGGCCCGACAGTCCGCCCCTGCTCGTACGGCCTTTTGCACAGGCTCACCCAGAATCCAAACCCCAGTGCCGAAACCAGCCGTCCCTCGGTCATCGGACTCCCCCGGATCTCGAGCTTGGCCTTCGCCTCCTCGACGGCCTGACGTTCGCGTTCGGCAGGGAGCGAGGGTCGAGCGTCGAGCCAACAAGGAATCCTGTCGAAACTGAGCGTGGTCGCATCCACGATCCTTCTGGAGACCTTGAAGAGGTGGTTCCGGACCGTGACCTCAAGGATGTGGAGCGCCGGTTGGAGGGCGCTACACAGCGCCAAGTTCCACAGGTACCTGGCCACGCTGTCCAGTTCGTCGGCGTCCCCGGGCCGGGCGTAGGCACCCAGCCGCTCCGCTGAGAGGGCACTTCGAAAGCTTCCGATGGATAGCATGGCAGCTCCGCGAGTTGCGTCCTGAGTGGGAATCGACGATACTCCTGGTGTAATTCCTCAGGTCGTCCTCTACTGCATACGCCTTCGGGCGCAGCAAGACGCTGAGGTAGGAGCCCCGAGGCGTTTCGTCCTCGGGGCTCTTGCGTTTCGGGCATGATCCTCACCTGCCCCGCGCCTCATCGCGCACCAGATCGCCCAGCAGTTCCGCCGCACGGGAGACGTTCCGCGCGACCTCGTCGAGGAATGGCAGGCTGATGCCGAAGTCGTCTACCCTGGCCGGCGTGAGGCCGCCGTTCTCGGCGACGTAGGCCCGCACATGCCGCGGATCGAGCCCGTCGCGGGGCTCGTAACCCAGCGAGCGGCCGAGGTCGAGCTTCTTGAGCGAGTCGCCGTGGAGCATGATCAGGTTGTTGAACTCCTTGAGCAGGAAGGGGCTGTGGGTCGTGACCAGCAGGTGCAGGCCTTCGCGGACCAGCCCCGCCAGCACCCGCGCGAGGGTCACCTGGTTCTCGGTGTCGAGGTGGCTCTCCGGATTGTCGATGATCAGGAACTCCCGGCCGACCGAGGCGTACCTGGCGAAGAAGTAGAGGTCGGCCATTCCCCGGGCCGACGACGAGGCCAGGCGAAGCGGGACATTGAACTTCCCGCCGCGCTTCTGCGATATGAACCGAACCGGATCCCGGGCGTGACTGAAGTACCCCCCCGTCATCCGCTTGATGTCGTCCGCAATCGCCCGGCCGGAGACGAGACCGCCACGACGGGGCAGCGTGGACATCCGCCGCGTGGAGTCGATGTTCTCGAGGACGGGAAGGGCGTACCGGCCCGGGATGTCGCCAACCACGAGGAAGGGGCGGTCGGGTTGGGCGCCGGCGTTGTGCACCCTCTCGACCAGAAGATCCACGAGCCGGTCCTTCATGAAGTCGAGATCTTCGGCGAACAGGGAAATGCCGACGCGATCCGCCGACAGGGCGACCGGGGGAGGCAGCAGGTCGTGGAGGAGGAAGAAGCAGTAGGCGGTCGCCGTCCAGCCGGGCAGGGCCACGGGATCGGGGTCGTCGCTTTCCGCCTCGTCGATCGAGATCACGGCGTTGTTCCCGACCCGTCCCACGGCCAGCGTGGCGCCGTCGAAGAGGACGCGCGCGTTCGAGAGCATCGGCGGCGACTCCCGCTCGTCGACCGCAAGGGACAGGGTCGCGCCCTTGAAGCGGTTCCCGCGCGATCCCATGACCCCGGACGTGTTCCGCTCCGAGAAGGCCCGTCCAAGCTTGCCGGCGAGAACCCGCCTCTGTTCGAGAATCGGAGCGTCGCCCAGCGGAATCGTCGCACGGCCGCGCTCGAACAGCGACTCGGCGGCCGCGAGGACGTCGGGAAAGACCCGCGGGTGCTCCAGAATCATGTTCAGCGTGCCGGGCCACTGCCGCCAGGCTTGCAGAAACCCGAAGAGCATGTGCGCGATGTAGGTTTTCCCGGTGTTGTTGCGTCCCGCGACGACGGTCAGCCGACCGGGGCGGAGGGACGCCTCCCTGACCGGTCCCAGGTTGGTGAAACGGAAGGTCACGGCGCTCGCGTCCGGGACGGCGGACTGCGGGTTCGTGGGCCCTGACTGTTTTCGGCGACTCATTGCATGTGCTCCCCGGATAGCTTGACGATTCGGTTCATGCGGCCTCGAGGTTCGTTCGCGTGGGTAGCCTCGCTCGCCGGAAGCCCCGTCCGTAGTGTCGGGCCAGTGCCTCCGGATCCGCGACGATCCAGGTCTCCATGATCTGAAAGTGGGAAACTGCCGTGTTCGTTGACTGACTGATCGCTCATCCGCTGCTCCCGGCTTCCTTTTCCAATGGCGTCAGGAACCTCACCCGCACATATCTCCCTGCCACCTCGTTGATGAGTTCAGGCTCCGTCCCGTTGAACTCGCGCATCTCCTCGCGCATCAGCGCCCATCCCCGCCCTCTCCCCC
>CAZTOF010000817.1:0-1609 GCA_964615515.1 uncultured Gemmatimonadaceae bacterium | reverse complement strand
GGTGGGGAGGGGTCCCCAGCGCATGAGGACAGGTTGGAAGGCACATTCCGCGAGCAGAAGCAGGCCGCCGAGAGCCGCATCGTGCGCCGTGCCCTGCAGGCGAACCGCTGGAAGATCGGCCGGACGGCCAGGGAGCTGGGGCTCGCCGACCACTCCAGCCTGATCAAGATCATGAATCGCCTGGGGATACGGCGCCCGGAGGGCTGAGCGCGGCCGCGGAGCCCGCGAAACGGATACCCGCTCCATTTGGACGTCCGGCGCAACCCGGGCGACTCACCACGTCAGCGTATTCACGATGTCAAGACTCCGCTCCGGCTCCGGGTTCCGCCCATCACCAGATCGCCCGGGCGCCGTGTCCAACCGGACACAATACCCCGGAGCAGCGCGAAGACGCGCTCATTGTCGTCGGCACCAAAACCATTGCATCACAACGACTTGGCGATTCGATACCCGTGGTGTCCCCAGTTGGTCCGCCCCTTGCCTCCATAAGCTTGCAACTGTAAACGGCCTCGCTCCAGCGCAGCGGAAACGCGATCCGGCTCGCGGGCGAGGCAAGGCTCGGGAGGCCATGATGGAGAAGAGGACTGCGGAAAACGATCGTTCGGAGGCTGTGCTGAGGTGGGTTGCCGCGGGGATGGCCCTGGCGTTCTTCGGCGGCGTCGCGGCATGCGCGGGCGAGGAAGCGGGTGCCGAGGTCGGAGAGGTTGCGTTCGGCGAAGTCGGCCAGGCGATGCCGGCCGGCCTGGAGACGGCGCGGGAGTCGGGAGCGCCCGTGCCGACGACCCATCCACAGCCGACCCCGCGGGAAGACCCCACGCGGCCGGACACCGTCGACACCAACGGGCCGGTTGCCGACGAAGCCCCGGTACCGGAGGCCGATGTGGAGACGCGGACTCCCCGGGAACACTACGACCTCGGGATCTCGGCCTGGCGGCGCGGTGAACCTGCGGTCGCGGAAGAACATCTGCGGGAGTGGGTCGTCCACGCGCCCGACCATGTGAAGGGGCGCGTGAACCTGGCCCGGGTACTCATCGAGACCGGGCGCCCCCGCGAGGCGAGGGAACACGCCACCGTGGCGGCCAACCTCGACCCGGCCTCGGCGCCGGCGAAGCGGATTCTGGCGCGGGCCCTCGCCGAGAGCGGAGACCGGTCGGCCGCGCTTGCGATGTACGAAGAGGCGCTCCGGATCGACCCGGAGGACCGCTGGTCGCTGAACAACATGGGCTATCTGCTCATCCTCCGGGGGAGCCACGACGAGGCGATGGGCCCGCTGGCCCTGGCGGTCGAGCTCGACAGCGCGAACGCGATCTTCCGCGCCAACCTGGGGGCGGCCCTCGAAGGAGCGGGACACGGCGCCGCGGCGCTGCACGCCTTCGAGGTGGCCGCGGCCCTCGACCCCGGCCACTCCCGCGCGGCGGCGAGTACGGTCCGCCTGCGGCGGATGCTGGGCGAGAATGCCGCAGGCGAAGTGGACATTTCGCGGCTGGCCGGCGACTTCCGCCGCGAACTGCTGGGAACCGGCAGGCGGAAGGCCCCCGGTCGCCACGAATGTCCGTGGTAGGACAGCCGGGTAGGGCTGCCCCGGGGTTGGCCCCCCCGTCCCCCGGGG
>CAZTOF010000816.1:0-3297 GCA_964615515.1 uncultured Gemmatimonadaceae bacterium | reverse complement strand
GTGCTGGGGTGGGCGGCGGGGCTGGTGGGGATCGAGGGCGTGACGCTCGAGCGGATTCTGGGGTGGCTGCTGGCGCCGGTGGCGTGGGCGATGGGCGTGCCCTGGGAGGAGGCCGCGCCGGTGGGGTCGCTCATGGGGATCAAGACGGTGGCCAACGAGTTCGTGGCGTTTCTGGGGCTTGCCGGGGAGATGGCGGACGGGCAGCTCAGCCCGCGTGCGGCGACGATCGCGACCTACGCCCTCTCCGGCTTCGCCAACTTCTCGTCGATCGCCATCCAGATCGGGGGGATCGGGGGGATCGCGCCGCGCCGCCGGCAGGACCTGGCGCGGCTGGGTCTCCGGGCGATGATCGGGGGCTCGATCGCGGCCTTCATGACGGCGGCGATCGCGGGGGTGCTGATCTGAGGGGCGTGGCAGCCCGCGAACTCCGGTTGTCCCTCCTGCGTACCCGCCGTGTCCTTACTTGCGTACCCGTCGGCCGATGGCGGCATCGCAGTATTCCCCCCCAATGTGATTGCGTATCGAGGCCAGCCACTCCACGAACCCGTCGTCGGTGGGGGCGCAGGGATCCGTTGCGTCCCAGTGGAACAGGTGGAGGGGGACACCGGTCAATTCAAGCGGAAGCCGGCCGGCCAATCCGCTGTTCAGGTTCAGACGCAAGTCTTCGAGACCCCGGAGATTGCGATTTCGGGCGGGATCGTGCCCCTCGGTTCGTTCAGCGCCAGGTTCAGGTATTCGAGGTTTCGGAAGCTGCCGATTTCCGGCGGAATCGAGCCTGTCAGTCCGTTGAACGCGAGGTCCAGCCGGGTGACATTCCCTTCCGAGTCCGTCGTCACTCCGTACCATGTGTCGAGCGGCGCGTCGGTCGCCCAGTTCTTCTACCTCCTCGTCGGAAGACGCCCCGAAAGCTATGATGACCGGCGACCGACTACGAGAGGGAACGGCATGGAATGGCGCAGAGGCGGGATCGCGGGATCGCAGCGGCGCGGGCGAAGCAATGGCTGATCGGGAAGCGGTTGGCAAACCACGGATTCGCGAGTGCGCGAACATCCTTCACGGGGAAGGGGGGCTGCGTCCAGGCGTCCACATCGTGCTCGGCTCCGGGCTCGGGGGGCTCGCGGAGCGTGTGAAGGACGCTGTCCGCGTTTCGTTCGCC
Source organism: uncultured Gemmatimonadaceae bacterium (assembly GCA_964615515.1). Taxonomy (GTDB): domain Bacteria; phylum Gemmatimonadota; class Gemmatimonadetes; order Longimicrobiales; family Gaopeijiaceae; genus Bin94. The sequence continues at coordinate 2,141 of CAZTOF010000816.1, read as the reverse complement.
GGATTGCCCGGGTTTCCCCGGACTTCGGTGGAAGGCCACGAGGGCAGCTTCATCGTCGGGCGCATCGGGGGCACACCGGTTCTCGTCCAGTCGGGTCGCTTCCACTACTACGAAGGAGTGGGCGCACGGGTCGTGGCCGCGCCCGTACGGGTGGGACGCGCGCTGGGCGCCGGAACACTTGTCCTGACCAACGCCGTCGGCGGGATCCGGCGCGACCTGGCGCCCGGTTCCATCGTGCTCGTCGACGACCACGTCAACCTCATGTTCCGTGCGCCTCTCGCGGGGCCGGTGGCCGAGGGTGAACAACGATTCCCCGACATGAGCCGCCCTTGCGACCCGGGGCTGATGGAACTGGCCGAGTCCCAGGCGCTGAAGGCGGGGATAGCGATGTCGCGAGGGACGTACGCGGCGGTTGCCGGACCGCACTTCGAGACGCCCGCCGAGGTCCGGGCCCTGAGGGCGGCCGGAGCGGACGTGGTCGGGATGTCCGCAGGGCCCGAGATGACGGTCGCGCGGGCGGGGGGGCAGCGCGTGCTGGCTTTCTCGGTGGTGACCAACCACGCGTCCGGGGTGGGCGCCGGAGCCATCGATCACGAGGAGGTGATGGCGTATGCGGCGGAGGGAGGAGAGCGGCTCGGGGTGTTGCTCGAGCGGCTGGTTCCCCTGGCCGGTGGGTGATTACCGGCCGTCGGTGGATCTTGCGTGAGCACCTCGCTCGGATATTGCGGACGCACCCCCGGAATCCGACAGTGCGGTAAATTTGCAATTGCAATGCAAATCTGCAATGTTTTTCCACATGATCAACTACCTGTCGCGATCCCTGGAGCCGGTCCTGAGGAGGGCCGTGTCGGAATTCCCGGCCACCGTGCTTACCGGCCCCAGGCAATCGGGCAAGACCACGCTTCTGAGGCACCTGTTCGGGAGCGAACGCGGTTATGTCTCCCTGGATCTCCCCGACGTTCGCGCCTCGGCCGAGGAGGACCCCAGGTCCTTCCTGGCACGCTTCCCGCCCCCGGTCATCTACGATGAGGTCCAGTTCGCTCCGGGGCTTCTCCCCTACGTCAAGGAGAGGATCGACGAGGATCGCGGCCGCACCGGCCAGTTCCTCCTTTCCGGATCCCAGAACCCGCTCCTCAATGAGCGGATCACCGAGTCGCTCCCGGGACGCGCGACGATCCTCCACCTCTTGCCGATGTCCTGGCGGGAAGCCTGCGGCAGGGTACGCGCACCACTTCTCTGGGAGGAGGAATCCGGGACCGGGACCGGGCATCCGCTATCGCCGCGGGAACTGTGGGGCCGGTTTCTGCGGGGCGGCTACCCGGAGCTCGTCGCGAATCCCGCGCGCGACCTTCACCTCTGGCACTCCAGCTACGTCCAGACCTATCTCGAGCGGGATGTGCGAAGCCTCCGCCAGATCGGCGACCTCGGGCGGTTTCGGAGCTTTCTCAGGGCGGTTGCCGCGCGCACGGGCCAGCTGCTCAACCTGAGCGACATCGCCCGGGACCTGGGTGTGGCCGTCAACACGGCCAAGGCCTGGCTCTCGGTTCTGGAGGCGACTCATCAGGTCTTCATCATCCGGCCCTACTTCGCCAACATCGGCAAGCGCCTGGTGAAGGCCCCCAAGGTCTACTTCGCCGACCCGGGCACCCTCTGCCACCTCACGGGTCTCAAGGATCCGGAACATGCCGCCGCCGGACCGCTGGCGGGACCGCTGATGGAAGCGGCGGTATTGGGTGAGATCGTCAAGACGCTGACTCACCGGGGCGAGCGTCCGGAAGTCCATTTCTGGCGTACGGCGGCCGGGGTTGAGGTGGACTTCCTCGTCGAGGCGGAGGGGCGTCTCATTCCCGTCGAGGTGAAGACGACGGCCACGCCTCGCCCCCGGATGACCCGCGGGATCAGGAGTTTGCGCAATGACCTGGGCGACCGTTGCGGTCCGGGGTTTCTGGTCCACGCCGGGCACGGGAGGCTTCCAATGGGAGATGGAGTGACGGCCGCCGGGTTCACGGAGCTGTAGCACTTCGCGCGGCTGCTCACCGGCGCTCGCGCGGGTGTGTCCACGGGCCGCGGGGTCGGTCTCCGAGGCGGCTGGGCGGCCGATCGGCAATTGTCACATCGGATCCACATCCACAAAGTGATTC
>CAZTOF010000815.1:0-5293 GCA_964615515.1 uncultured Gemmatimonadaceae bacterium | reverse complement strand
CCCGCTCAAGGGCCTCAGGAAGCCCAGGGAGAAGAACCCCAACCGGGTCGTTCTCACCGAGGACGAGTACCGGGCGCTCCTGAAGGTGTCGCGGCAGGTTGGGTGGCAGTTCCATGTCGCCTTCGTGCTCGCGCACGAGACCGGGCACAGGATCGGAGCCATTCGCAAGCTCCGCTGGACGGACATCGACTTCGAGGACAAGACCATCCGGTGGAGGGCGGAGCACGAAAAGACGGGCTACGAACACGTCACGCCCTTGACCGCCGAGGCGCTCGCCGTCTTGGAGGAAGCGCGAAGGATGAGCCGGGCGACCGGCAATGCCCCGGTGCTGCCCTCGCCGGTGGATGTCACGAGGGGCATCGGCCGTGTATCCACGCACAAATGGTGGTCAAAGGCCCAGACCCTCGCGGGACTGGAGCCGAAGCCGGGCCGGGGTTGGCACTCGCTGCGCCGGAAGTTCGCGACGGACCTGATGGACCTTCCGCTCAAGGTCCTTTGTGAGCTTGGCGGTTGGAAGAGCCCTCAGACGGTGCTGCGCTGCTATCAGCAGGCCGACGCTGGACAGCTTCGGACGGCCTTGGAGAGCCGCCCGAGGGCTCGCACCTGAGATCCCAATCGGAGGGAGTCAAACGGAGGGAACCGGGCGGCCGAATCCCGTAAACTCAAAGAACACAGGAAGATGCGAATCTGTGTGAGTGTGCGGGGTATGCTGGCTCCCCCGCCTTAGCGTGCGAAACCACCCGCCGACGCGGGGAACCTTGGGCCGCCTGAATCGCCATACCCTACAGTCAGGGGACCGATTCCGGCGGTGTCAACCGCGAGAAAAACCGGGTTGTCCCAAGGGTTCCAGCGCCGTCCCGGAGTCAGGTCGGCCTTCGCCAGCGGCACCTCCAACGCCTCCCGAAGAGCCCGAACACGCGGCTCTGTTCGCGGTGGTTCAAAGAGGCAGTCGAGTACCCGCGCCAGATGACTCGCACGGGCTGGATGTGGCGGCAACCGGACTTGTTCGGTGGAGAAGCGGCGCTCGGTGCGAACCGAGGTAGCCACAGCGCGGATCGACCGGCGGTGCCGCAACTTCGGCAGCGGGAAGGGCTTGCAGTGCCATCCGAAAGTCGCTTCCTTACGGCCCATGGCCACCATCGAATGTAAGTCCGCGCAACCTGGTATCCCGTCGGTGTGGGTGGAGGTCGAGGGGATCACCGATGACGAAGTGACCGAGATCCGCAACGTCCTCGACGGGCTACTCAAGGCCGGGGGCCAGGTGTCGACGGCCGTCGCAAAGGCGCTCGTGATCGCTACTCAGATCAGCCCGTCAGCAAACCCGAGCGACCTGTGGCAGCACGTCATCTACCGCCATGTCTTGAGCATCGGCTGGAACGACAACAAGTGGAAGCGTGTGTCCGGGTTCGCTTTGGAAAGGGCTCTCGTCGCCATTTATGAGCCGCGTCTGGCTCCCTACCGTCTGCGCATGCGGGTGCTTCCTGGTTCCGTGGCCAACAGTTTCCTCTCGACCTTGGACGCGAACATCAGGGCTACGAAGATCGATCTGTTCCTCGAAGGGGAAACGATCGACGGCTGGGGAATCTTCGGCGCGGCCCATGTCAAGGCGAGCATCGCAGAGAGAATCCAGGATGACGTGCCGGCCAGCCGGGTTCTCATGGGCGCCGGTCTCATGTCGATTGCTCTGACCATGGACGCCAAGAGCTACCCGCCCCCGCACGGTAACTGCGTCAACTACGGGGAACTGGGGGGGCGGTCCCGCGGCGTAGAGAAGGAGCGCTTGAAGCGGAACTATGTCGAGGTCGATGGCCAGTTCGACGGTCTCTTTTCGTTTAACCTTCGCACGCCGGAGAGCCCGGTGCGGACGCCGTCCGGCAAGCGCATCCACACCCTCTCCCTGAGCGAGGATCAGCCCGACAAGCTGGTGAGGTTCCTCGTGGACGGCTTTGGCCCTACTTGAGGGTCAAGCTGGATTGGTGGCCACCGCGAACACAGTCGTTCGCCAGCTTGCAGGTATCTGGATCCAGTTCGAACCCTAGGAACCGATGCCCGAGCATCAGGGCCGCCATCCCCGTTGTCCCGCTCCCCATGAACGGATCGCAGACGATGCCCCGGCCTTCGACGGCGGCTGCTTCGATGCAACGAAGCGGCAGATCGAGCGGGAACGTGGAGCAATGAGGCGTGCGGTTAGGCGTTTGCACGAGTTTCCACACAGACCCCACCGGAGGCTTGGTGCGAAACCGATGCCGCTCGTCGTTGGCGAACACGTAGATCCCTTCATGGCGGCGGTGCGGACGCCGACACCGGCCTTCTGGTAGGGGCCTCGATTTCTGCCAGACGACCTCGCCTCGGAACAGAAAACCGGCGTCCGACATGGCCAGGACCACGCGATAGGGAATCCCCAAGAGGTTACCGTACTGCAGCCAGCCCGTGCCCTTTTCTATGAAGGCTCGTCGGCGTCCCCGCCTCTTGGTGTAGGCCGAGTTGGTGGGGTTCAAACCGCTGCCGTCCGGCCCGAGCGAGCTGTAGCTATGGTCCTTCTCCCGCCAGTTTATGGGCGTGTTGTAGGCGTCACCGATGTTCAACCACAAGGTGCCCAGCGGCTTGAGGCAGCGCATCGCCTCGACAAGGATGGCTGTGAGATTGCGGACGTAGTCTCGGGGGTCCGGCTCCAAGCCTAAGCCGCCGGTCCCGCGTTGGCCCCAATACGGTGGTGAGGTGACCACGACATCGAGGCTATCTGGCGGTAGTTGCCGGAGTCCGCTCATGCAGTCCGTGTTGTGGACCCTGTCGAGTGACCACGGCCCCAAGCTGTTGGCACCCGGCATGCCTTCGAGCGCCTTCTCAACGTGGCGGCCAGAAGGAGAGTCGATGACCTTAGTCCGTGTCGCCATCACGCTAGCCCTCCTCTTGGCTGTCGTGCCCACTCAACCGGCGAAAGACGGCCTCGCCGTCAACCTCAAGGTCGGGTTGGAGTTCAACCACGGGGGCGGGGTCGTTCGGACCCACGAAAGGAATAAGCGGCAGGACAGGAGGAACCGTCTTCTTCACGCGCGCGAGTCGGGCCATCGTGTCGCGGTCCACGAGCGCTACCGTCGCGATGTCCAGTGCCGCGTCGATGAGCGCTCGATCTGGAGAGTTGGGAGCCAATCCTGGAACCCAGTGCCTCGCCAGCACGGTCCTCAAGTCCTCTAGCTTGCTGCTGGTAACCCGAACGGCCTGGGTGCCAGACTTCTGTCGAGGTGCCATTCTTCCTTGCTCCCTGTGAGAAGGCGTTCGAGATTACACTGTAACACTGTTACTAAGCGCGGCGCAAGTCGCGATCAACAGGGCGACCGCCAGGTGGCTGAATTGGCTAATCGACCGGCGCTTAGGGCATCGAAGCTGAGCGATCGTGCGTCGATCAGCCCGAACGTGTCGCCTAGAGCGTCTCTAGCCTTCGTCCCGGCGTCGGCTCGGGCCAACCCCACTGAGTGCCGTTGGGCATGGGCACCCGCACCTTCGACTCAGCGAGGACTCTCCCCCTTGGCGACACCGTGTAGATCCAGACGTGGTGGTAGTCGTCTTCCCCGACAGCCTCCACGGTGATGGTGTGGGCTGCGTACAGTTGCTCTAGTTCACGGCGAGATTCCGACAATTCCGTCTCGTGAGAGACACAATCCAACCGGTGGATATCCAGAGGGTCGACCTCGTGGCGAGCACATACCTCGGCTGCGACAAGGACTTGCAGAGCCTCGGCCGGGAGTGAGATGGTCACGGGGTGCTCTCTAGGCGGAGAGAGACTTCGCAGGTGCGCGATGGCCTTACGGATTCTGGGGGCAACGGCCTTGACCGCGTATGCCCAAGTAATCACCGCCGCACCGATCTGCAGGAACTGGAGCAGAAACGCGAGTCCATTCGTCCCGGCGCCTAGCGTCGGGTCGATGTGGCTGACGCGGACACGTTCGGCCTGGGTCAGGTCTCGAAGCTCCTTGGCGATCTGTTCGGGGCGCTCGTCCTCGTAGTACTCCGGCTCCTCGAAGACCTGACCGTTGTGAACGAGGATCTCGATGCAGAGTCCCTTCTCCGAGTCCCCATCGACCAAGTTGGCGGGCAGTCCGACCCGTCGCGGGCCTCGTGGTTCAGTGCTGGCCCCCATTTCATGTACCTCCCAGCCTGCGGTTTTTTCGAGCGTTGCAAATCGCTTCAAGATACTGCTTCGTAGACCTCACCGAGGGGACTCAGCAGTTTCCGGGCGAGGGTAGGGGTGGCCGGATCTCGCTGTTGGCAGCCGCCACGCCCATAGCGCCCTCACTCAGCTCCGCCACGGCTCTCGTCGATCCGCTGCCGGATCCACTCGTCCACCTCCGACTCGATCCAGCCGACGGCGCGCCCGCCCAGCGAGACCGGTCGGGGGAAGCGCCCTTGGTCCAGCCGCACATAGATCGTGCTCCGCGACAGGCCCGTGCGGGCCAGCACCTCCGGCAGCCGCAGAAAGCGCACCTGCCCACGCGTTTTCCGTTCGATCACACTCGTCATCGTTCTGTTCTCCTTCGATAGTCGATCCCGGAATCATCCGGTCCTTGGATCCTGTCGTACTCGGACACGAATGCGAGCACCCGGACCTCAGTCGCTGGCGAGGTACTTGGCCCAGTCCTCCATGACCTCGCGCCTCCGGTCGAGCAGGTCCGAGCGGGCGTACGCGGCCTCGGCCTGACTGCGGACCTTGTGTGCAAGCGCCGCCTCCGCCACCTCGCGCGCCACGCTCGTCTCCGCGCACCAGTCGCGGAACGACGACCGCATCCCGTGAGACGTTCCCCTGATGCCGAGATCCCCAAGCAGCTTGCCGAACATCGAGGCGTGGATCGCTCCGCCCCTCACGCCCCGGAACACGATGCCGCCGTCATGGTGCTTCCGAGCCTCCTCAAGGATCTCCAAGGCTCGCCCCGACAGGGGAACACGGTGCTCGCGCTTCGCCTTCATGCGGCTGGCGGGAATGGTCCAGACATCCCGATCGATCTCCTCCCAAGCCGCGCCCCGGACCTCGCTGGAGCGCGTCGCCGTCAGGACCATGAACTCGAACGCCAGCCGGATGCCGACATGGGACTCCGAGCTGCGGACCTTGGCCAAAGCCGCCGCCACCTCGCCGTGCGGTAGCGCCTTGTGATGGCGGGTTGTATTGCCGTTGCGCGGCAGCGCGGCCGCGATGGCGTCTCCCGCCGGGTCGTCCGGCCGGTAGCCCTTCGCGACGGCCCACCGCATCACCGCCAAGGCCGTGCGCAACCGGATCTCGGCGGTGATGCGGTGGGCCGTC
>CAZTOF010000814.1:0-4927 GCA_964615515.1 uncultured Gemmatimonadaceae bacterium | reverse complement strand
GGGTGAGGGTGTGGGGTGGTCCGGTCATGCGGAGCATCGTGGCGCTGGACGGATTCGATAAGCGCTACCGGGCATACAAGAGGCTCGGGTGGGTGTATGTCGCGCGGAATCCGTGTTTCGCCGAACCCGTCTTCAAGGTCGGTCAGACGAAGGTGTCCCCGGTCATGCGCGTCGAGGGGTTGAGCAGCTCCACTTCCGTCTACCGGCCGTTCGAGCTCGTGTACTTCGTTCACGTCTCCGACCGTGACCGTGCCGAAAGCCACGTCCACCAGGTGCTGGCGGGATCGCGGGTCAACCCTTCGAAGGAGTTCTTTCTCGCCCCGCTTACGACGGTGGTGCGGGCACTCGACGAAGCGGCGGGCCATTGGCCCATTCAACTTGGACGAACCCCGCGCGCCGGGTTTCCGGAGCCGGCCTTGCCCCCGCGAGTGGTCGCGTGTCGCCACTGTGGCGGGAGGATCAAGGTGCCCCGTCTCCTCGTGGCATCCGGGTGAACTGCGGGCCACTGCTCGGGAGGCTTCGAGGTGGCCTCAGATGTGCGGGGGTAGCTGGGGCGTCTGGGTGTCGGCGGGCCGGTCCGCCAGAGGAGGAGGAATCCACAAGAGGGAACGCACCTGCTCTAGGATGGGAATGCGCCACCGACCGGTTCAGCGGGGTAGATAGCCAGCCATTCGAGGAACCCCGGTGTCATCTACACTTTCCATTATGTCATGTTCAGTTGACAGGTTAGAGTGTGCGGGTGAGGCGGGTTCGTGGATAGTACTGAGAGGGTTCAGCTCGTGAAGAGTCGGCGTCGCCGACGAGGGCTCGGGATAGGGGCGTAGCCTCTTCGCACTCACCGAGAACCTGCGGTTCGGGTCCGGTTGACCGTCCGACACCTCAGCGCTGTCGTCCCATCAATAACCGCCTTCAGCACTCTTCGTCGGGTCGCTTGCAATCACGTAGCGGTCGGCGGCGCGAACGGCCGGTCGGAAAAGCGCCGATAGAGTTGCCCGCCAGTTGCAGTTGGTACCGGCGCACGGCAAGCCGACTCGATTATCCTCCTGCCGATCTCCACGACGGCACCGCCGCGCACGCCACCCTCATCGTGCTCTGATACCCTGCCGACCACCCCATCGCAATCGCCCCGGCGCTCGCACGGGACCACGCCGACACCGTATTCGCCACGTCACTCCTCAACTCCGACTCCGCGACCCTGCCGACCACCCCTTTCCCGCGCAGATACGTACTCCGCGCGAAGTCCGAGCAGTTGCTCGTCCATTCCTGCGATCCGAACCAGTCGCGGACGATTCGGGCTACTTTTTCGGCCTTCGGCTCCGCCTTGTCGTAGAGCTTGGTTGCCACGAGATAGCTCACCACGCCCAGCATCAAAGTCACCCACGCGGGTGCCGGCATCAGGCGCGACGCACCGAGCAGCGCCGTCGTTCCGACCATGCCGCGACCTCCACCGCTCAGGACCCGCTTAAGTCCCGCGCCGTGTCTTGCCTCGTGAAAACACTTCGCGAGCCCGACGATCGTGGCCATGAACAGGAGCGGATTAGCGGCGACAAGTGCAGAAAGGCCCAGGCCCGCGACGATTTCCGAGAACCGGCGGAGCTCGGCCCTGTTCCAGCTGAGAACCAGCGCCAAGGCAGCGAGGATCGCGCCGGCGAACTCGGCAGCCGTGAAGGTGGCCATGTCCTTAACCCAATCTCGTGATATGCCCAGAGTCTGGTTGAGGAAATCCGCGACGGCGTCAAAGGCTTGCTTGTCCCAGGTGACCACCGGTATTCCCTTGGGTGTGGCCATGTCCTTCCACAGTGCTGAGACGTACCCCTCCGCTCGTTGAAGCCAACCCTCGTCGGGGAATGCTTCGGCGATGGTCTTCCACGCGCCAACCAGGTCGTGGCTGCCATCGAAAAGCCGGTGGTCGGCGCCGTATTTCCCGGTGTCGATGTAGAACTGATCCAGTGCCTTGTCGTAGCGAGTAGCGGCACCGGAAGCGAACACCGTCTTGGTCCACTCATTCAGCGTAGCCGCGACATCGGTTGCGAGCAGGGCGTTTCCGAAGCTCGCTGCTTTCGACGTCAACGGTTCGGTCCAGCGCGCCGCGCAGGCGGGTGGCCTTGTGCGCTCCGAGGAGTCGGTGTCGGCGGCTTCGTCTTCCTCCGGTGGATCGTCGATCAGGTGGAAGTCGTCCTCCAGGGGTGCGATGGCGTCGGCGGAGAGGTGGCGAGTATCGGCGTCGATCGGGGCAGGGTCGTCGGTAATGGGGGGCATTGGGGAGTGCTGCTTTCTGGTTCCAGTGCGCCGGGCGAGGAGGTGGAAGGTGAACCCGCTTCAGGGGGTCTGGCAACTGGCGGGTGCTGATCCAGTTATCGAGGAATGTAAACTACGGTGTACATGATGTAAGGTGTAGTTGTCATTCGGAACGGCAGGTCACCTGCCAATCTTACTGGCTTGGGAAGACGACGCCCGACCGCAGACCGGTGGTGTGTTAGCTTTCCGACCACTTGCCGTAGTGATCGAAGCTGCCAGGAGCCACGGGGACTTGGATGTCACAGGAAAAGCGCGGGACCTCTCCAGAGGAGCAAGCCAATCGCTTCATCGACCTGGTGAATAGCGGCGGGTTCTGGCGGTCGGTGGATCTGCGCGTCTGTGCGATCCGTAGCGGCCACCGTTGGCTAAACCTCGTCACCCGCGGGTTCTTGGACCAAAGTCTCCCTCGATCGGTCCCACGCTTTCGTCCGGTCGAGCGGCGCCATTTCCGGGCCTGGCAGGTCGTTCGTCCGGTCGCGAAGCTTCCTGCCATAGCTCGTGGCATCGCCAGTGGCATGATGAAGCTGCGACCCCGGTACGTCAGATACGTCGATCAGTCGAGTCAGTCTGCGAACGACATCAGGTACAGCTTCAGTGAGTTGGCTGGCTCCTACCGGACTGCCGAATATGACCTGTGGAGCTGTCACTTGCTCGTGGGCTATGGTTCTTCGATCTTCGATGTCGTTAGGCAGGCCGGTCACGATCCGTTCGAGCTGGACGGCATGATCCGCGGGGGGCCTAACGCCTACGATGGCCTGCCGGACCTGGTTCGCAGATTCTGTGCGCGGCCCCGAGGCTTGAAGATGCAGGGCAACACTACCGTCATCGAGCTCATCGCCCCTCTGGCCCGTGCGCTTTGATCCCGAGAAGACATCCTCGTCGGAGGACCGCGTGACCGTCGCCCTCCGGGCAACTGCGGGTGTCTTCGTAGCGAGTGCCGACCTCGTCTGGACGGTGGGCAACACGACCGGAGGGCCGCTCCGTCATGAGTCGATACACTCTCGGCGAGCGCGAATGGGCGGATGATTCGGGTGCTCTCCTCACCGCGGTAGACCTCCCGGTTCGAAACGGCGATTCCATCGCCACAGCATTTGTCGTCATCGGCGACCGGTGTGTGGACCGCGTGTCCGTGCCGCTGGCATCTACCGCCTCCAGTATCCGGATCAAGGCTCACGACGCTATTGACCCTGGCCTTGAACGCTTCCGCAAGAACCTTCGGGGTCGCGGTAAGGACTGGATTAAAGTGGGGCACCATTCAGCAGGTCTCGTACGTGGCGGAATCCCTTGCCGAGAGCGCCGCCACTCAACGCCTTCGGTCCGACATCGAAGCCGCGCTTGCGGAGGAACGGTACGAGAAGGTCGTCAGTCTGGTCCACAAGTATGTCGCGGACGGGTGGCTTGAAGTCCCTGAATCGATGGCGGACCTGCGTGTTGCCTGGACGACCTACCTCCTGTCGTTCGCGCACGCGCACCTGGGGAACGCGCGCGTCGTTCTCTCGGTCTCCGAGCGAGCGGTTGTTCTTGCCGATCATCCCAACACCACGATTCTGGCTTGGACGGCACCGACCTTGGCGGCGCGGGCAGGGGCACAATTGGAACTCGGCGACTTCAGTTCCGCGGTCGCGACCTGCGACGACATCGTTCGCCGATTCGGATCCTGGCCGCAACGCCCCTTTGGCGCGGTGGTCGCGGACGCGCTTGTCACACGGGGATGCGCCAAGGCCCATCTCGACGACGATCGGGGCGCGATCCGTGACTACGACGAAGTGGTGGATCGGTTCGACGGCAGTGAACTCCCCGAAATCCAGACGAGCCTCGTTGCCGCGCTGATGAGCAAGGCCCTGGCATGCCGTCGCCTCGGTGACACGGAAGGGGAGATTCGCAGCTACGATGCCGTCATTGAGCGCTTCGATTGCTCTGATGCCCTGGATATCCGGCAGCACGCGGCGGTGGCGCTGAGCTGGAAGTGCATGGCACAGGCCGATATCGGCCTCGCCGACGAAGCCCTCGCGAGTTGCCGCGAGGTTGGAAAGGGCAGCTCGCTCTTGGCCCAGTGACGAGGAAGACCCCTCGGCAGGACCCAGGGTCGAGTGGTTGATATGGCGCGCCGAGGGCGCCAGATCACTGGCTCTGGCCGTCCAGGAGAACCCTCGAGCTGCGGTGGACTCGTTTCAGGCTGCCTATGCCGTGTTCCCTGCCGACGACGAGGTGACGACGAGGGAGATGCTGGACTTGGTGGCCAGCCTGGTCGCGAGAGGTGTCCCGCCCCAAGACCTGTTGGCCGCAATTGAGAGCGACACCGCCCAGGCCGCGAGCCTGCGTCCCCTGATCGTCGCCCTGCACGAGCGCGCGGGCGACCCAGTACGCGCTCCGCGGGAAGTCGAGGAAGTGGCCGCGGACATTCGTCACCGGTTTCGCGAGGCTGAGGAGCGGGTGCGACGAGACCATGTCCCCTCTCGAGGTGCCCCGGTTCCGGATGCGACACCGCGACAATCCGAGTGACCGATGTCAACTGCGAGTCACATAATGTCAAGCGCAGTTGACATCAGCGGATTCCGTGACACCACCGCCCGCTCCGCCCCACCTCCCTTCCCCAATCAGGCCCATCCAACCATCCAAACGCCCACAT
>CAZTOF010000813.1:0-9640 GCA_964615515.1 uncultured Gemmatimonadaceae bacterium | reverse complement strand
CCATGACGACGAAGCTGCCGATGGGCCAGTGGCCCTTGCCCGCGGCGGAGTCGTAGAAGTTCGTGCGCACGCAGTCCGCGCCGATCACCACCACCATACGGTTCGCCACCCCGTGCGCTTCGGCGTAGTCCCACAGATAATCCACCGAGTCGGCCAGATTGCCGAGCAGCCACTCGTGGTCCGGGTCGTGGTTCGCGTGGGTGTCGAATCCCCCGAGCCACAGATCGGCGCTCACCGCCACCCCGGTCCTGAACGCGAGCACCGTGAGCTGCGCCTGACGCCGCAGCGTGCTGCGGAAGTTGACGCCCCCGGACCGGTGTTCCTGCTGCGCTTCGATCTCGCTCTCGGGAGGCAGCGCATCGGCGTAGACCTTCAGCCCCTCGGTAGCGAACGCCGAGCGGTGGAAGGCACGGTGACGCTCATCGCCCGGCAACAGGCTCGGTGCGCTCGCCAGACGCCGGTCGGTGGCCGCACGCGCCGCCCGCAGCGCCGCCCAGTCCGCGTCCTCGAAGAGCTCTTCCATCCCCACCCGCGGGGTGGCGACGCGCCGCAGCAGCCCGACGTCGTCGATGCGCGTGGAGCGCGCGAGACTCGCGGTTTCCCCGTAGCCACCGAAGTTCAGATACGCGATCACCTGGTCCGGCGCATGGTGGGCGGCGAGCAGCGCGGTCGTGGTCGGATAGCCCTCGGAGTTCCGACCGCTCCAGTTGTGCACGATCCCCACCGTGTGCGAGTTCGTCTGCGCGTCCACCCCGTTGATGACCAGCATCCGGCGGTGGTACTTCTCGAAGAACCGCTGGTTACGGGCAAAGGGGGCGTAGGGGATGCGCCCCGCCTGGCGCACCTGGTCGCGCTCGGCCCAGTGGTTGATGACAGGTTCGCCGGGGGTGTTGTCCTTGGGGTCGCAGAAGCTGGTGGGGTCCCAGCCGCCGTCGGCCTGGACGAACACGAAGAGCTTGCCGCGGTAGTCGGCGGCATGGACCAGCGGCAGGCGGAAGCCCGCCCCCAGTCCGGCCCCGGCGGCCAGCAGGCCCTGAAGCAGTGCGCGTCGTCTCACGAGCTTGGCCCCTCTCCTACAGGTACAGGTAGCGGTAATCCATCAGCAGGTGGGCGAGCACCACGACCCAGGCCTGCGCTGCGCCTTCGGGGTCCGAGAAGTCGATGCCCCGCAGGAAGGTGTCGACACGCCCCCAGTCGAGCTCGTGCCACCGGTGTCCCTGCTCGTTCTCGCGCTCCACCACCGCATTGGGCAGGAGTCCCTCGAAGAAGAACGTGTCATCTCCGCCCGCGTAGCAGTTCCAGTGAGCGAACCAGTGCTTCCTCGACGCGCGCCGTCGTTCGAGCACCCCGGCGAAGAGCTGCCAGGCGGTCTCCACGTCCGGAGAGTGGGGCCCCGCCTGCACCCCCAGCAGCACCTCATGGATCTCGACCAGCTTGGCCCGGACGGCTGCGGGCGTGGTCTCGTCACGGTCGATCCCGGCGAAGAGGCGCCTCTCTGCGCCGGGCCGGAGATAGAACTCGCGCGTGACCGCCGCGCAGGCCATCTGCATCGCGTGGCGCTTGGCCACCCCGGTCATCACCGTCGTGAGCTCCCGCGAGCGCTGCTTGACCCCGTCCGAATCGATTCCGCCGTAGAGCAGTCGGTACTGATGAGTCAGCGCGTTCTTCCACTTCAGCCAGGGCCACTCCTGGTTGAACCTGCGTTCCCACTGCACCCCGGCGAGGGCCAGGGTCTTGCGCGCGAGCTCCTCAGGGGTGAGCAGGCGCCGGGCCCCCGCATCGCGCAGGGCCACGCTCCGCACCGGATGCGCATCGCTCACCGACTCCGCCCGGAACCACTTCGAGAGCACGATCTCGGCCAGCAGGTCCTTGAGGTCGTAGGCCGCCCGGCCCTGAAAGCCGCGCCGGAATCCACCGGCGAGCCTGGCCACCTCCGCCCCCTGGGCATTGGCGGCGAGCAGGCGCCCTTCGAAGTCCGCGTCGCCCTCGTCCGCGGGCGGCTCAGCCACCTCGCGGCCCATGATGGCCGGCCACCAGAACCTGACCGTCCCCTCCGCGAAGCGGCCGTCGGCGACAATCCGTTTCGCCAACCACTGCACGCTGTTGCCGGCCTCGGGCGGACGCGCGCCGGCAAAGCCCGGAACCCGCATGTCGCGGTACCACGTGTCGCCGTAGCGGTAGGCATCGGGCTGCACCACGAGCTTGGAGAAGGGGTCCCGGTTCCAGTGCAGGCTCGCGTCGTAGCGGTCCGCCCAGGCCACGATCTCCAATTCGTAGCGCCCCTTGGCCGGTACCGTCACGGGGACGAAGAGCGCGCAGCGTTGCTCGCCGCCCCACCCGTATCGGTAGTAGTCCTCGCGCCCGGTGGCCGGGTTGTGGCGTGCGCCCCCGCACCCGTCGCCCCCGTCCGGATCGCGCGGGGGTCTCAGGGTCTCGAACTCGAGATGGGTGACCACCTTGCCTTGCGCATCGAGGAGCCGCAGGCGGTCCAGATAGACGGTCCCCGTGGTGTCGCTCGCCTCGTGATAGAAGTCGTTCGGAAAGTACACTTTGAGGGTCCGGTCGCCGGCGCCGAGCGACAGCGGCCAGGACAGGGCTTTGCGTTCGCGCCAGGAAGCGGCCCGCACCTCCTGGGCCGCGTCTTCTCCGTCCTTGTAGAAGTCGTCCAGGGCATCCAGTCCTCCCCAACTGTCCCGGTAGTACCCTTCGTCGCCGTAGTTCTGGAAGACGCCCGCCACCAGGTCGAGGACGCGGTGGCACACCGTACATGCAGGGTTGTGCATGGTCGGATTGTTCGTATCCGCCAATGCCACGGGGTCCGTGGTTGCGCGAAGCGGACTTCTCGACGTCGAGACCGAGGAAGTGATAGTACGTCCAGCGCGAGCGCGCCCGGTTGCGGTTGGTCGCGGTGGTGGGATAGCGGTTGAGGAACGAGGTCGTGTTGAGCACCCCGGCGTGCGGATACACCGTCTTCAGGGGGCCGGGCTCGAGCACCCGGGTCTCTCCGATGTCGCGGTTGAACTCCGTCTCGAAGCCGTCGCTCTCTCGGTAGTAGGAGACGATCCGCGACGGCTTGAACTCGTGCATGTCCTCGGGATCGTCGAAGCGCGTCGGCGCACCGTAGGCCCTGGCCGCCCAGGGGTTCGCCATGATGTAGTTGGCGGTGAGGATTTCGGTGTAGGGCCGGTCGTTCTCCGCCACGTATGCGATCAGCTCCAGCGGCGCGCGTCGAAAACCGTGCTGTACGCGATCGTTCCAATCGTAGAAGCGTCCTCTTCGGCCGGCCGCGAATGCCTCCTCCGCGCGTCGAAAGCTCTCGTTGGCAAAGGCCACGAAGCCGCGTCCCACGTTGGTGTCGACGATCTCCCCGATGTTGCGGTCGGTGAGGAGCCGGTCGTTGGCGCCGCGGATGAGGAACTCGTGGAACTCGGGGCCCGTCATCAGCCCGCGGATGGCGGCGCGCAGCCCATCCGCCCCGCGCTGGGCGGCGGCGTACTCCGCCTCGGTCGGCACCCGCCCCGCGAAGATGAGCGCCGCCCGGCGCAAGGTCTTGCGCGCTGGCGCCATCTTCACCGTCTCGAACAGCGTCTGCGGCGTGAGCGGCGCACTCTCTACCCCCTCGCCCAGCAAGCGCAGGAACCGCTCCATGTCGGCGAACCCGGGCGTGCCCGCCGGCACCGGGTCCAATCCCCCGTGCGCCACACCCTGAATCTTGTTCAGAATGTATGTGGCCCCGTTCTCCACCTCCGCGTCCTCCACCTCCGCGATGAAGTCTTCGAATACCTTGAGGTTGTGGGCATCGTGGTTCGCGACCGTTGCGCGCACGAACACCAGCCGCGTGTTCCCCGACACACCACCGGCAACGTGGCACGCTATGCACTTGCCCTGCACGATGGGATCCGAGATGCGCTCGGCGACGGGGCGGGGAAGTGGCGGCTTGCGGTGACGGCGAGCCAGCCCATCGAGGTGATGAGCCTGCTGTCGAGTCCGACGGGGCACCTGGCCAATCTCTCCACGGTGCGGGGCGCGGTGGTCGAGGAGACGGCGGCGCAGGTGTTCGCCGAGCGCATCTCCGGTCCCATCGTGCAGGGCAAGTGCATCGCCTGTCACGTCGCGGGCGGGGTGGCGGGGCCGGCGCTCACGCGGCTGCAGTTCGTGCGGCGTGCATCGAACCCCAACCACGAGGCGCGCAACCTCGGGGCGTTCGAGGACTACCTCGCGCAGGTGGACGACGGCGCCGGTGTCATCCTGGACAAGATTCAGGGCGCGCGAGCGCACGGCGGCGGAGCCCCGGTGCCGGCGGGCACGCCCGGGTTCGCCGACATGGAGCGGTTCCTGGGGCTGCTGGGCGAGGGGGTAGAGAGTGCGCCGCTCACGCCGCAGACGCTGTTCGAGACGGTGAAGCTGGCGTCGGCGCGCAAGACCTTGCGCCGGGCAGCGCTCATCTTTGCGGGCCGGATACCGACCGATGCGGAGTACGCCGCCGCCCAGCGCGGGGCGGATGGGCTGCGCGCGGCCATCCGCGGGCTGATGACGGGACCCGAGTTCCACGAGTTCCTCATCCGCGGCGCCAACGACCGCCTGCTCACGGACCGGGACATAGGGCGCATCCTCAACGGATTCGGTTACTTTGTCGACTTCACGAATGAAAATCATCGTCGCGCGAAGGCAGCGCTCACAAGCGACACCGTACGAGCCCGTCGTGATTACGAGGAATGGAGCGTGAGCGTGCAATACGGTGCGCGTCGAGCCCCGTTGGAGCTGATCGCCCACGTGGTGGAGAACGACCGGCCGTACACCGAGATTCTGACCGCCGACTACATCATGGCGAACCCGATGGCGGCCGGGGCCTACGGCGCGCCGACGCACCACTTCGACGACCCCGAGGACATCCACGAGTTCAAGCCCTCCAGCATCGAGAGCTACTACCGTCACGGCGAGGGAACGGAGATCGAGTACGACCCCGTCGTCGACGTCAATCGCGTCATCAATCCCGGCCCCTTGATCACGGACTACCCGCATGCGGGAATTCTCAACACGAAGGTATTTCTCCAGCGTTATCCCACCACCGCCACCAATCGCAATCGGGCGCGCTCGCGCTGGACCTACTACCACTTCCTCGCAGTCGACGTGGAGAAGTCCGCGTCGCGGACCACGGATCCCGTGGCGCTCGCAGACACGAACAACCCTACCCTTCGTAACCCGGCGTGCACGGTCTGCCACCAAGTGCTCGACCCGGTGGCCGGAGCGTTTCAGAACTACGGCGATGCTGGACTATATAAAGACCAGTTTGGTGGGGTGGACTCCCTGGACCACTTCTACAGGGTAGCGGGAGAAGAGCGGGAGATTCGGGCCGACTCCTGGGAAGACCGGGAGGCACTCTCCTGGCCGGTGTTTCTGGCCGCCGGCGTCCAGACCTTGAGAGTGTTCTATGCGAACGACTACTACGACCCGGATACCGGCGACGACGGGTGGATTTTTCTGGATCGGTTACGCGTGACCGACGCGGGCGGCGGGATGCTCGCCAGCCATGAGTTCGAAGACCTGGGGCCGCCTGTCCTGTCTCCGGACAGCGACTCTGGTTGTGGCCATGAGGGGTACAACCCCGCTGGGCGCTATGACCATGTCAGTCTGTTCAATGGCGGTATCGAATGTGCATTCTTCATTGATCTCGTGGTCCCGAGAGATGGCGTCTACGAGGTCGAGATAGTCGCCTGGATGAATGGACGCCACGAGCTTTATGGGGGGGACGGATTTGCCAAGCTCTCGGTCGGGACCGATGCCTACCGGGATGGCGACACCTGGTACCGCGACATGCGTGAGCCGGCCTTTGCGGGTGAGCAGGCGCCGAACTCCGACAACAGCGTGCAATGGCTCGCGAAGCGGATCGTCGCCGACGAGCGCTTCGCGCAGGCGGCGGTGAAGTTCTGGTGGCCGGCCATCATGGGGAGCGAGGTGGCGGAGCCGCCCGAAGACGAAGGGGACGCGGACTTCGAGGGGTTGCTGCTCACCGCCAACGCCCAGGGGGCGGAAGTGGCCCGTCTGGCCAACGGATTCCGGCGCGGCTTCCGGGGCCGGCCGGCGCACAACCTCAAGGATCTGCTGGTCGAGATCGTGCTATCGAAATGGTTCCGGGCGGATGCGGTGGGGGATGCGAATCCAGTTCGCCACGTCGCGCTTCGCGACGCGGGCGCGAGGCGGCTGCTCACTCCGGAGGAGCTGGACCGCAAGACCGCCGCCATCACGGGATTCAAGTGGGGGCGCCAGCCCCGCATCAGCCATGCCTATCGAGGAGACTACACCGGATTGACGGGTGACTTTCGGCTCCTGTACGGAGGCATCGATTCGGACGGGGTCACGGAGCGGACGCGGGACATCACCTCGGTGATGGCCGGGGTGGCCATGCGGCACGCAGTACAAGTGAGCTGTCCGATTGTCATGCGAGAGCTCTACCTCGTACCCGAGGCGGAGCGACGCCTGTTCACGGGAATCGACCGGTTCGTGGCCCCGGGCCTGGCGCCAGGCTCCGCCGGAGAGGACGTCATCCGGAGCCAGCTCGTGGATCTGCACGACAAGCTGCACGGGATCGAGGTCACCCCCCACTCCCCGGATGTGGAGGCCGCGTACCGGATTTTCCTCAACGCGATGGAGCGACGACGCGCGGCGAACGACACATGGTTCAACTGGTATGAATGCGACAGTCACTTCGACCTGACCCTCTTCGAAGGTATTGTGGATGACGTCGTTGTGGCGCGCGAAGGCGAAGACGGGTGGCGGGATTACGGGTTCGACTGGGACCGCCTCGGCCCTTTCCTGGACGGCTTCGACTGGTCGGACCCCCACCACACTGCGCAGGCGTGGGTGGTGGTGCTGGCGTACCTGCTGATGGACTACCGGTACCTGTATCTGTAGGCGATGGTGGCATGAAACGACGCGCGATGCTCAAGACCCTGCTGGCCGCCAGCGCGGCAGCCACGGGCTTCCGCCTGCCCCTGGTCCACGCTGCCGACTACCGCGGCAAGCTCTTCGTGTTCGTCCAGGCCGACGGGGGCTGGGACCCCACGAGCTTCTGCGACCCCAAGGTCAACACCCCCGGTGAGCCGGTCATCAACCACTGGGCCGAGCGCGACGAGGTGCGCCAGGCGGGGCGCATCCCCTACGCCCCCTTCGCCCGCAACGCGGCGTTCTTCGAGAAGTACCACCGCCGGATGCTGGTCATCAACGGGGTGGATGCGCAGACGAATTCGCACACGGTGGGGATCATGCACAACTGGAGCGGGCGGAACTCGGAGGGATACCCGACCACGACGGCGCTGCTTGCGGCGCACTACGCACCGGAGCTGTCAGTTCCGTACCTGAGCTTCGGGGGGTTCTCCGTGACCGCCGGTCTCACCCGCTTCACCCGTATCGACGATGCGAACCTGCTGCGCGATATTGCCAACCCGGCGACGCGGATGTTCACCGCAGAAGACTGGGCGGACATCGGGTCGTTTCTCGATACCGCCGCGCAGCGCCTCGAGGCGCTGCCCAACCTGTTGCCGGGCGATGTGCGCCACCGCGCCTTCTACCGCTCGGCGTTCTCGACCGAGGGGCTGAAGGCGTACGCGGATGCGATTCCCCCCGAGGAGGCATTGGAGCAACGGGAACGATACGACACGCCCAGGAATCACTTCTACAGCACCCTGCGCCGCCAGGCGCAGCTCACGGTGCTCGCATTCAAGACCGGGGTGGCGGTGAGCGCGGATCTCTGGCTCGGGGGGTTCGACACCCACGCGTACCACGACCCCGACCACGAGTGGCTGCTCGCCAACCTCACCGACTCGGTCGACTACCTGTGGGACTACGCCGAGGAGCACGGTGTCGCCGACCGCATGGTGGTGGTCATCGGCTCGGACTTCGGACGCACCAACTTCTACAACGCGCAGTCGGGCAAGGACCACTGGCCCATCGGCAGCTTCGTCGTCATGGAGAAGCACCAGCACTGGACGGGCCGCGCGGTGGGCGAAACCGACGGGCTGCACTTCGCCCAGCGCATCAACCCACGGACGCTTCGCCGCGACGACCGGGGCGGGACCATCATCTACCCCAAGCACGTGCACAAGGCGCTGCGGCGCTACCTCGGCATCGAGAACACGCCGGGGGCGCAACGCTTCCCGTTCAACAACACCGAGGACTTCGCGTTCTTCGGGTGAGCACCGGCGTCTCCATCTCGACACCCCGAGCCAGCCGGGGCTTGCCGGAGAAGGCTCGAAGCGTTCGACGTCAAGTACGATATCTCGGATGAAGGATAACCGACGAGAGAAGACGACGGTGAACGTGCGATGGCGAAGCGTCCGCGCAGCGGAGCTCGAGCACCGCAAACGGATCGAAGAGGCGATCCAGCGCCAGACACCGAACTGCCATATCGACTTCGAGGCGGCGCGGCACTGCGAGCTGGAGACGATCACGATTGAAGAGGTGTCGGCGCTGCACCTTGAACGCGAGCGGCGACGCAACCAGGGACGCAGGGGATGATGGCGAGACAACGCCCGGTACTGCTGACCTTCGATACGAACCTGGCCGGCGTACGCGGACCGCGCGCCTTCTGGGCGACGCTGTGTGAAGAGATCGGACAGCCCCTCGCGCTGACGCCCACCGCGGCAAGCGAGACGTTGCGCCGGGTCCGCCTCGAGACCGAGCGCGAGTGGACCAGGAAGCTCAAGGCGATCGACCGGGAGCAGAGGATCGGGTGGAGCCGCACGCAACTGAGGCGCCTCGCCACGACCGCGGCGAACGTAAGCCGCGACTGGCTGAACGAAGAAATGCGCAAGCAGGGCGGAATCTACACCTTCACGAGAAGGGACGCGGGAGAGACAGAAGATCGCGAGGCCGAGATCGACGACGCGATGGACGATCGGGCATTCGACCTGACGACCGACAACGGCATCCGGGACCGGAAGATCACCATCGAAGCGATGGCGCGCGGGTACGACATTCTTGCGTCGAACAACGTCGAGTCCATCGACCACGGCCTGTTGCGGCACTGGATCGAAGAAGGAGCAGGTCGGAAGCTTGGGGTCCGGACGACGATCCTGCGCCCCGAGCCGGCGGAAGAG
Organism: uncultured Gemmatimonadaceae bacterium; assembly: GCA_964615515.1. Lineage (GTDB taxonomy): Bacteria > Gemmatimonadota > Gemmatimonadetes > Longimicrobiales > Gaopeijiaceae > Bin94. Next base: position 545 of record CAZTOF010000813.1, on the reverse strand, counting down.
CGAATTCGGCGCGAGCACGAAAAGCCCATCGAGTGGACGGCGCATGCGGCGGCCCGGGCGTGCGTGAGCGATCCGGAGAACGCGAGACAGGCGGCGCGCGAGATCATGGAGCTGATCGAGGAGTTCCACGAACGCGGAATGAGTGAGCTGCAACGCCGGATCCAGCGACTGACAAGAAGCGCGAGCGACTTCGCGACCGCGCTGGAGAGCGTCCGCCGACACGGGTCGAGCCGGGCGATGAGGGGAGAGACGAAGATGCAGGCGGCAGGCGTTGCGGCTGTGGTGCGCATGAGCGGGCGAGACATCGGGCTCTGAGCAAGGGCGAGGCCGAGGCGTGCATCTGGCGAAGCTTCACGGGCGGATACCGGCGGGCGCGCTGCTGGTTGCGGCGGTCGTGGTCCTGACGGCCGGCGCGCCCGGTGCTCGGGCGGATGCGGGCGGCAAGGCGCCGGCGCGCATCCTGGAGCACCCCTCCGAGGCCATGGCGGCGGCGCAGGTGCGACGCGCCCGGCACCACCGCCGGCTCCAGCGTCTTCGCATGGAGC